>CAILKC010000543.1 GCA_903834675.1 uncultured Victivallales bacterium
GAGGAGTTGGCGGGCGATGTCCGCTGAGTGTTGGGCTTCTTTGGCGATCTCGTCGAGGTAGCTGCGGACGGAGTGCTCTGGAGGCAGTTCGTCGCGGCACAACTCGACGTAGCTCATGATGCCCATGAGCTTATTGTTGAACGTGTGCGCCACGCCCCCCGCCAGCCGCCCCACCGACTCCAGCTTCTGGGCTTGAAGAAGCCGAGTTTCGAGCCTAGCCTTGTCGGCCTCTGCCTGCTTGCGTTCGGTGATGTCGCGGCAAGCAACGAGGATGAGCGACTGTCCTTTCCTGATCAGAGACCTGGCGCTGATTTCGACTGGAAAGACGGTTTCGTCCTTCTTGCGATGCAGGCGTAACGGGATGTTGAAGACCTGACCTGGTTTAGTCTGCGCCTCATGCGTGTGGCGAGCCGTCTCTTCGGGTTCCGCCGACAGGTCCGTGTTCTTCCTGGTGAGCAAGTCATCCCGCTCGTAGCCATAGAGCACCGTCGCCATGCTGTTGGCATCTACGATCTGGCCCGTCTCGCTGGCGAGCAGGAGCAGCGCGTCAGATGCCGATTCGAACAACACGCGATACTGGATGTCGCTCTCCCGTAACGCTTCCTCCGCCTGCTTGCGTTCGGTGATGTCACTCAGCGTGACGTAGGTTACCGGCACATCCTCGGCATCTTGCGTGGCGGTCGCCACCAGGTACACCCAGAACGGCGTGCCGTCACTCTTGCGCATCCGCAGTTCGCCCGCTTGCGGCCTACCGGTGTCGGAAACCTGCTTGCGCTGGAGGTAATAGAGGTCCTGATCCTCCTTGAGGACGAAGTGGGAGAGCGGCCGGTTGAGCAGTGTGCCGCGAGCCACGCCGAGCAGATTCGCGGCGGTGAGGTTGGCCTGCTGGATCAGCCCCGGCTCGCTGATGGTGATATAGCCCACCGGCGCCAGATCGTAGAGATCGAAGTAGAGCGCCCGCGCGGCTTCGATCTCCACCTGCGCCCGGCGCAGCTCATCATTCTGCATCTCCAGCTCGATCTGGTGTACGCGCAGTTCGTGGAGAGCGCGCCGCATATCCGCGGGCGACAGCGCGTCCAAGGATGACGCGGCGTCCTTCGGTGCCATCTTTTCGGCCCGTTGGCGCAGTTCGGCCGCGGGGCTGGGGCAGTCATTACGGCTCGACATGGGCACCCACTTGATCTCTTGGATCCGCCGCGGCCGTCGGCGGCAGCCAGCGTTCCAGGGCTTCGGCCAGCGCCTGCCGCGACACGGGCTTGGCGACATGGTCATTCATGCCCACCGCGAGGTAGTGCTCACGGTCGCCCTGCATGGCGTTGGCGGTCAGGGCGATGACGGGGATGCGGGGATTGAGGACGGCGGACTCGGGCTGGCGGAGACGGCGGGTGGCCTCGATCCCGCCCATTTCAGGCATCTGGATGTCCATCAACACCAGATCATAGGGCACGGATTCCAGGGCCTTGAGCGCTTCGGCGCCGTTGGCAACCGCGTCCGCGGACAGTCCCATCTTCTTCAGCATGCCGAGGACCACGAGCTGGTTGACGATGTTATCCTCCGCCACCAGGATCCGTGCTTGGCGGTCGGCGAAGCGGTTCACGGTCTCTGGGGCCGTGTGCCGCGTGACCATGGGCGCGGGCGTCGCCTCGTGACGCTCCTTTAGCACCAGGGAGAGCATGGCCCGCAGTTCCTCGTGCCGGAGCGGCTTGGTGGCATGGGCGGCGAAGCCGAGCTCCTGGAAGCGGCGGGTGTCGCCGTGCCTGCCCAGGGAGGTCAGCAGCACCATCCGGGTATCGGCCAGGCGCGGGTCGGCGCGGAGGGCTCGGCCCAGGGTCTCGCCGTCCATCCCCGGCATCTCCAGGTCGATCAGCGCCAGGCGGAAGGGGTCGTGCTGCGCCAGCGCTTGGGCAAGGGCCTGGAGCGCGCTGGGGCCGTCGGGTACGGCGACTGGGCGCAGGCCCCAGGCGGCCAGGCAGGTGGTCAGGAGCTCGCGAGCGGTGGCGCTATCGTCAACGAGCAAGGCGCGCACGCCCCGCAGGTCCGCGGCGGGACGGTCTGCCGCCGGGGCTTCCCCGGCCTGCCGACCCAGGCGCACGGTGAACCAGAACTCGGAGCCCTGGCCCTCGACACTCTCCACCCCGATCTGGCCGCCCATCAGTTCCACCAGTTGTTTCGCGATCGCCAGGCCGAGGCCGCTACCGCCGTACTGGCGGGTGATCGAGGCATCCACCTGGTTGAACTTGCCGAAGATCAGCTCGAACTTGTCGGCCGGCATGCCAATACCCGTATCGCGCACCGCGAAGCGCAGGAGGACGTCGCTCCCTGCCTCTTCTACCAGGGAGGCGCGGATCGCCACCTCGCCGGCAGAGGTGAACTTGACGGCGTTACCCGCCAGGTTGTTGAGGATCTGGCGCAGGCGGCCCGGGTCGCCGCGCAGCCGCGTGGGGACCGCGGGGTCGACGCCGCAGAGCAGCTCCAGGCCCTTCTCGTGGGCCCGTACCGCCAGGGCGGCGGTCAGGTCGTCCAACAGGCTCAAAAGCTCGAAGTCCAAAGTCTCCAGGTCGAGTTTGCCCGCCTCAATCTTCGAGAAGTCGAGGATATCGTTGATCAGCCCGAGCAGCGCTTCGCCGCTGCTGCGTACCGCCTCGGCGTAAGGCCGCTGCTCAGGGTCGAGGGGGGTGTCGAGCAGCAGTCCGGTCATGCCGATCACCCCGTTCAGCGGGGTCCTGATCTCGTGGCTCATGTTGGCCAGGAACTCGCCCTTGGCTGTACTCGCCTGCTCGGCGCGAAGCGCCTGATCGCTGGCGTGCGCGGTGGCCTCGGCGAGCCTCCGGTTGGTCTCCTGGAGTTCC
>CAILKC010000544.1 GCA_903834675.1 uncultured Victivallales bacterium
CGGCCACGCAGGGCCGCCCTCCAGGCGATCCGCCGCGTCCCGGCCGGATCGGAATAGGAACACCGCGTCGGCAAGTCTCATTCCGGTATGTCCGGCCGCAGCCAGGGGCTGGGCTGAACCCTAGGACCTGAGTAGTCACCACCCACGGAACTGACCTGCGCCCCCGGGGCTTCCGGTCAGTCGCGGCACGACGGCGGCACGGCTATATTCTGGCCATGAATACCTGCCCCCGCCGACGGGTTTCCGCGCTGAGGTTAGGGCTGCTGGCGGCCCTCACCGGGCTGCGCTTGGTGGCGTGCTCAACCCCGGTGTGCCAATACGCTCTTGAGAACTGGCCCGCCGACGCTTACGACCTCCTGATCGCGTCCAACGGCCCACTCGCCGCCACGCTCAAAGCCGATTGCGAGCGGGTTCTGGGAGGGACGGGACCGGCCGCGGCCAACGCGGCTCTGCGCTTCCTGGAAGACCCCGCGCTCCCCGCCTCTGAGGTCCGTTTGACGGTACGCTTTCCAGACCATCCCACGGACCGGCCGCCGCTCTGGACGGGAGCCCTGTCGCCGCCGCGGCTGCAAGGCATCGTGGACTCCCCGGTGCGCGTCCGCCTGGCGGCGGAACTGCTCCGTGGCGCCGCGGCGGTGTTCCTCTTTCTACCTGCCGGAGACGCGGTCGCCGACACCGCGGCGCGCGCCCGCCTGCAAACCGCTCTGGATGAGATGTCGCGCACCCTGGTGTTGCCTCCCGACCCCGACACCCCCGCTGAGGACGCGGCCCCAGCGGCGCCGTTTCGCTTCCCTATCCTCGAGGTCTTGCGAGCGGACCCCGCCGAGGAATTCCTCCGGACTATGCTCTTGGCCAGCGAAGCGGACCTGGAGGGTCTGCGCGAGCCGATGGCCTTTCCCGTGTTCGGCCGCGGGCGCGCTCTCTACGCTATCGTCGGGGCCGGAATCAACCGGGACGTGCTGGCTGAGGCGTGCGTCTTCCTGACCGGCGCCTGTTCGTGCCAGGTAAAAGCCCAGAACCCCGGGGTTGACCTGTTGCTGCGGGCCGACTGGGAATCGGTGGCAGGATCGAGCGCCACCAGCGTGACGGAATTGCCGCCCCTGACCGGGCTGACCGCCTCCGAGTCCACCCTCGACGCCCTGCCCGCTCCCGCCCCGAGCCCGGCCGCGGCACTCGCGACGCCCCCCGGCGGCGAGGCGCGACCGCTGTTTACGCGCCGGGCCCTGGCCCTCACCGTCGCCGGGGTCGTGATCGCGGTCCTGGCCGGCACTCTCATCCTGCTGGCAACCACGCGCTCGCGCTGAGCGAGCTCACCCCTCGATGCCGAAAGGCACCAGCGCGTTGTGAATGTCGGTGAAGCCCTTGCCCAACAGCCCCACGTCGCTGCCGACGTTGAGGTAGAGAAACCCCTCCTCGAGGAGCTGGGGCACGGTCTCAACCGCGGCAACCGTACCGGCGAGGCGTCCATGACGCTTACATGCCGCCACCATCCTCCGCCGGGCCGCGATCACCTCGGGGGCGCCGTATTGGCCCGGTTTGCCAATGCCATGGCTGAAGTCGCCCGGACCGAAGAAGAGCATGTCGATGCCCTCCACCGCGGCGATCTCGTCAATCTGCTCCATGGGCTCGGGATCCTCGATCTGGCAGATGACGAAACGCTCGCGGTTGGCGGCCGCCATGTACTCCTCCGGCGGCAGCAGGCAGAAGGCGCCATCGGTATTGCCGCCGTCCACGGGCCGCCGCCCCAGCGGATGGAAACGCGTCGTCTGCACGACCTGCCGCGCCTCCTCGACACTCATCAGATGCGGCACCATGATCCCGGTCGCGTCGGCTTCCAGCGGCCGGATGTAGTCGGAGTAACAGCCTTTGGCCACCCGCACCAGCGCATCCATGCCGTGGAGCTTAGCCGCCCGAATCTGGTTGTCGATGGTCAGCCAGTCGGCAGGCACGTGCTCCATGCATAGCCAGATACAGTCAAAGCCGATCATGCCGATCAACTCGACCAGGCGCGGATCCCCAAAGTTCGTCTTCGTCGAAAAAGCCGGCTTTCCGGCCCGCAGTTTCCTGAGCATGCGGCTTGGCCGCAGCAACCTAGTCCCCATCGTCTGCTCCTTCCTCTACACCGCGTCTCAGACCCCACTGAAGGCGCTGAAACCGCCGTCGATGGCCACGACCGTGCCCGTCACAAAGGCCGCTCCATCATCGCTGCACAGCCAGAGCAGGGCGCCGACCAGGTCCTCGGGCTTGCCGTAACGGCCCATGGGCGTATGCCCGATAATCGTCTTGCCGCGCTCCGTCATGGAGCCGTCGGCCTGGGTTAGCAGGCCGCGATTCTGGTCGGTCAGGAAGAAGCCGGGGGCAAGCGCATTCACCCGGATGCCGACCGTGCTCATGTGGACCGCCAGCCACTGGGTGAAATTGCTCACGGCAGCCTTGGCCGCACTGTAGGCTGGAATCTTGGTGAGAGGCTTGAAGGCGTTCATGCTCGAGATGTTGATGACGGTGCCCTTCCCGGCCCGGGCCATGTCCTTGGTGAAGACCTGGGTCGGCACCAGCGTGCCCAGGAAGTTCAGGCCAAAGACGAACTCGATGCCCTTGGGGTCCAGATCGTAGAAACTCTTGAAGCCCTCCTGTACCTTGTCCACGTCTTCCTTGTACAGGCGTTCCTTCGAGGTGGTGCCCAGCGGGTGATTACCACCGGCGCCGTTGATCAGGATGTCGCACGGGCCAAACACCGTCCGGATGGTCTCGCGGGCAGCCTCGAGGCTGGCCCGGTCAAGCACATTGCAAGCGACGCCGAGAGCGTTGCCGCCGGCGGCCTTGACCTGGTCCGCCACCTTGTCAGCTGCTTCCTTGCGCAGATCCAGGATGGCCACCTGTGCCCCGCATTCGGCCAGGGCCATCGCCATGCACCCGCACAGCACGCCGCCACCGCCCGTGATCACGGCCGTCTTGTTCCGCAGATCGATCTTGAAGGGTACTGCCATCGTCCTGTCCTCCGTGTGCCACCCGGCTGCCGCAGCAGGGCGCCGGTTCAAGTTGCCCTGCCTGACCGCGCTAATATCGCCCGCCACCCCCAAATGCCAATCCGGGGCAAGGCCGCAGAGGCTCCGACCAGCAGCTCGAACTCGCCGGGTTCGACCTCAAACCGGTGGTTGATCGTCCAGAACTCCAGCTTCTCCACCTCGTCCACGAAATCGCAGCGCGTGCAATCGGGGTCAACCCTCGACTTTTAGCTTTACTTTGACGATTTTCTGCTCGGCGCACGCGGTTGACGCCGTCTCCTGCGGCGAACCGGACCTTCGGCATTTCAGCCCGTGATGCATGTGGTCATGCCCCGATCGGGAACACTGGGCCTCTCCGAGATGACAATGGCGTTGCAGATTCCCGACCGGGAACCCGTCGGCGCCGCGCTGGTTACCCTCCCCACAGCGCCTATAGTACCGTTTTGCGGACTCCGCCGTACGGCCTGGGTACAGGTCGCTGCCGGAGACGGGGTTGTCGTGTTTTTCCTGGACGCTAAGGAGCAAAGACCATGGCCGGTAAGCCGGAGAGCCCTGTCGTTGCGACTCCCGCCAAAGAGGGGGTCGCGCTGGACTTCATCCGCGCCGCCATCCTCGAAGACAACCGGGCCGGCCGTTTCCAGCAGCGCGTCCACACCCGCTTCCCGCCCGAGCCCAATGGCTACCTGCACATCGGCCACGCCAAGGCCATCGGCATCGACTTCGGCATGGCGGCCGAGTTCGGGGGCAAGTGCAACCTGCGCTTCGACGACACCAACCCGGCCAAAGAGGACCAGGAGTACGTCGACAGCATCATTGCCGACGTGAAGTGGCTGGGCTTCGACTGGGAGGACCGGCTGTTCTTCGCCTCGGACTACTTCGAGCAGACCTACCTCTGGGCGGAAGACCTGGTCTCCAAGGGCAAGGCCTACGTCTGCGATCTGACCCCCGACGAGGTCAGCGCCCTGCGCGGCACCCTGACCGAACCCGGCAAGGACAGTCCCTATCGCAACCGCTCCGTGGCGGAGAACCTCGACCTCTTCCGCCGCATGCGGGCCGGCGAATTCCCGGACGGCTCGCGGACGCTGCGGGCCAAGATCGACATGGCTTCGCCGAACCTGAATCTGCGCGACCCGGTCATGTACCGTATCCTGCATACCGAGCACCATCGCCAGGGCAAGGCTTGGTGCATCTACCCCATGTACGACTGGGCGCATGGCCTCGAGGACTCCATCGAGGGCATCACCCACTCCCTGTGCTCGCTGGAGTATGAGAATCACCGGCCCTTGTATGACTGGTTCCTCGATCAGCTCGGGATCTACCATCCGCGCCAGATCGAGTTCGCCCGCCTGAGCTTGACCTACACCGTGATGAGTAAGCGCAAACTCCTCAAACTCGTTCAGGATGGCCGCGTCTCGGGCTGGGACGACCCGCGGATGCCCACCCTCAGCGGCCTGCGGCGGCGCGGCTACACGCCCGAGGCCATCCGCAGCTTCTGCGATACGATCGGCATCACCAAGTTCTCCGGCACCACCGATGTGGCCCTGCTCGAGCATTGCCTGCGCGACGATCTCAACCGGCGCGCCCCACGCTACATGGGCGTCCTGCACCCGCTTAAGATCGTGATCGAGAATCTGGCCGAGGGGACGGTCGAGTGGCTCGAGGCGGTCAACAATCCCGAAAACCCGGACGCCGGCACCCGCCGCGTGCCTTTGAGCCGCGAGATCTACATCGAGGCAGATGACTTCCGCGAGGAGCCATCGCCGCAGTTCTTCCGCCTCGCCCCGGGCCGCGAAGTGCGCCTGCGCTGGGCCTACTTCATCACCTGCCGTGAGGCCATCAAGGACGCACAGGGCAAGGTCATCGAACTGCGCTGCACCTATGACCCGGCAACCCGCGGCGGCAATGCCCCGGACGGCCGCAAGGTTAAGGGCACCATCCACTGGGTCAGCGCCTCCCATGCCGTGGATGCCGAGATCCGCCTGTATGACCGCCTCTTCCTGCAGGAGAACCCGGAAGATGTCCCGGCCGGACAGGATTTCATCTCCACTCTCAACCCCGACTCACTCGCCGTGCTGCGGGACTGCAAGCTCGAACCCGCGTTGCGCGAGGTCGGCGCTGGGGTAACCGTCCAATTCGAGCGTCTGGGCTACTTCTGCGCGGATTGCCGCGATTCGCGGCCGGAGGCGCTGGTGTTCAACCGTACCGTGCCCCTGCGCGACACCTGGGCCAAGATCGAGAAGAAGGAGGCCGCGGCAACCACGTCCGCCAAGCCGGCCAAGGCTCAGCCCCCGGTTGAGGCCGCCCCAGTGGGTGTAGCCCTGATCGGCATCGAGGATTTCTCCCGCCTGGCTCTCAGAACAGCCAAGGTCATTGAGGCCGAGCGCGTTCCGGACGCCGACAAGCTGCTGCGTTTGCAGATCGATCTCGGCAATGAAAAGCGTCAGATCGTGGCTGGCATCGCCCTCTTCTATACCCCCGAGCAGATCGTCGGCAAGACCATCGTCGTGGTCAGCAACCTGCTGCCCGCCGTGATCCGCGGGGTCGAGTCCAACGGCATGCTGCTGGCCGCAAAGACCAAGAAAGAGCTGCGGCTGGTCACGCTGGATGGCGAGCTGCCGCCAGGTGCCCCCATCGGTTGAGAAGCCGTGAAGGAAGAACGAGCTGTGCGGTTCCACAGCGGGGGCGGCCAGCATGAGCAGTCGAAGCGCCTCGAAGTACGGCAAGGATTCCGCCGGGGCCTGGGGGCGCGATGCCGAGGGCCTGCC
>CAILKC010000545.1 GCA_903834675.1 uncultured Victivallales bacterium
AGTGCCCGAACCCTACACGAACACCGGCTGGGCCAAGGAGATCGTGCATGAGGCGACTGGCATCACGCTGGTCTACATCCCGGCAGGCAGTTTCACCATGGGCAGCCCGGCCGACGAGCCTGGCTGCGACAAGGACGAGACGCCGCACGGGGTGACGCTGTCGAAGGGGTTCTGGCTGGGAAAGTACGAGGTGACCCAGGCGGAGTACGAGGCGGTGGTTGGGGCCAATCCCAGCGACTTCAAGGGGGCGCGCAACCCGGTGGAGCAGGTCTCATGGAACGATGCGATGGCCTTCTGCGCCAAGTTGACCGAGCGGGAGCGCGCCGCCGGGCCCTGGTCGGCGGGGTACGAGTACCGTCTGCCGACCGAGGCGGAGTGGGAGTACGCGGCGCGGGGTGGCCCGGTATCCAAGGGCTATACCTACGCGGGCTCGAACAACGTCGACGAGGTAGCGTGGTACTGCGATAACAGTGGCAAGACTACGCACCCGGTGGGCGGGAAGAAACCGAACGAGTTGGGGCTATTTGATATGAGCGGGAATGTGTGTGAGTGGTGCATGGATTGGTATGGGGCGTACCCGTCCGGTACGTTGACGGACCCCGTGGGACCTGCACAGGGCTCGAGCCGCGTGCGCCGCGGCGGCGGTTGGGACGCCGGCGCCGCCTACTGCCGGGCGGCCACCCGTCTCCGCGCTGCGCCGTCGCGCGCGAGCGACTTCCTCGGGTTTCGCGTCGCGTTCGCGGCCCCAGTTCAATGAGGGCATTTCGCTCCACTTCCTTGAGCTGAGCCGGAGAACCCACGCAGGGACGGCAGCGAGCGCGGAGCGCGTGCCCTGCGGAGCAGGGTCGCGGCAGGCCCGGAGAGGGTGCGTAGGCTTGGGGTACAGGGGCTGAAGGCCCCTGTCGGCGAAGATTTTTCGACGCGATGAGGTGGCAGGGCGCATGCAGTTCAGGGTGTTCACGGTGCCGATAGCGAACGGTGGCGCGGCTGACGAGATGAACCGCTTCCTCGCGGGGCACCGGATACTGGCCGTGCATCGCGAATTTGTGTCAGACGGCACGTCTAGCTGCTGGACGTTCTGTGTCGAGTACCTGGAAGTGCCTGGGGGCGGCATGTCCGGCAATCGCAGGGAACGAGTGGACTACAAGGAAGTGCTGCCGCCGGCGCAGTTCGAGGTGTTCTCGCGTCTGCGCGAGTGCCGCAGAGAACTGGCTCAGAGAGACGGGCTGCCGGCATTTGCGGTCTGCACCGACGAACAACTGGCCGCCATGGCGAAGATCGCCCCACTGACGCCATCCAACCTCAAACAGATCGACGGTATCGGCGAGGCCAAGGTTGAGAAGTACGGCGAAGCCCTGATTGCCGCGCACGGTCAACCCGGGAGCGCATCGTGAGACGCACGGGCAACCTGTACGACGCCATCGCCGACCCGGAGAATCTCCAGCTTGCCTTCTGGAGGGCCCGGCGCGGAAAGGACGGGAAGCCGGAAGTCGAGGAATTCAGGCGCCACTTGGACCGGCATCTCGATGCTCTACGCCGGGATCTCCTTAACGAAGCAGTCGAACCGGGGCCATTCCATCGCTTTACCATCCACGACCCCAAGGACCGACTCATCTGTGCTGCCCCATTCCGCGACCGAGTGCTGCATCATGCAATCATGAACGTCTGCGAACCGGCGTTCGAGCGGTACCAGGTGTCCGACAGTTACGCCTGCCGCCGGGGCAAGGGACTGCATGCGGCACTGCAGCGGGCCGTCCAATTCACCCGTCGTCATACATGGTATCTGAAGCTGGATGTGCGGAAGTATTTCGACCGTATCGCCCACGATGTACTGAGGCGGAACTTGGCACGCCGCTTCAAGGACGCCAGGTTGTTGCGCCTTTTCACAACACTGATCGACGGTTACGCCGCGTCCCCAGGCCGCGGCATCCCCATCGGCAACCTCACCAGCCAGTACTTCGCGAACGATTACCTGGCAGGGGTGGACCACCGGGTCAAGGAAATACTGTACATTCCGGGGTATGTGCGCTACATGGACGATGTCGTGCTCTGGCATGACGACCGGGACGCGCTCCTGCGCGCCGAACGCGACCTGCGGGCCCATTGCCAGGATGTGTTGGGACTTGAGCTGAAACCGCTGTGCCTGAACCGGACCGCCAAAGGGGTGACCATGCTGGGCTACCGGGTGTTTCCGGGATACGTGGCACTGGCCAGGCGCAGCCGGACACGCTTTGCTGGCAAGTTGCGGGGTTACTGGAACAAACTGCAGAAAGGAGAGTGGAACCAGAATGACTTCGCGGTGCATGTACTGCCACTGAGCGCCTATGTCGGACACGCCCGTTCGACGGGGTTCCGGCGGGCGGTCATGGTACAGATCGGGTGCAGCCCACAGGCTCGAACCGCGTGAACCGCGGCGGCAGTTGGAACAACGACGCCGCCAACTGCCGAGCGGCCAACCGTAACCGCAATACGCCGTCGAACGCGAACAACAACCTCGGGTTCCGCGTCGCGTTCGCGGCCCCAGCTCAAGGAAGTGGACGGATGTCCTCCATTGAACCGGGTTGCATCCCGTCCCCGGGTTGGTCCGGGGCAAAGAGGTTCTGCCGCCGCGGAACTGGTAGGCGCGGAGGATTCCGCGACCGACGGCCCCGCGGCGGTTCTGCCAGAATTGGGGCTCCGCCGGAGCGATGATGGGAGCAGATGGACGAATACCGGATGTTGAGCGCTGAATACCGAATTCTCGGCTTCCCCACTTCGCCGTTCGGCGTTCGGCGTTCGACGTTCGATGTTCGATGTTCGACGTTCGATGTTCGTAACTACTCAGGTACCCCGGGCAACGCTGGCGGAGCTCAGGGCTGAGCGGGAAGGTAGCGTGCCGGAAAGGTTGGTCAAGGCGGGGTCTTGAGCGGCGGCTTAGGTCTGGCAGATCTGGGAGGGGG
>CAILKC010000546.1 GCA_903834675.1 uncultured Victivallales bacterium
CATACCGGAATGAGACTTGCCGACGCGGGTCCGATTCCGATCCGGCCGGGACGCGCCGGATCGCCTGGAGGGCGGCCCTGCGTGGCCGCCGCGGCGCCGTCGCAGCGGCGCCCTCCAACGCCCTTAGTCCGCCGCGGCGGACGAAGGGCGGAATGGGAAGCGCCTGGTGTCCTACGAGGTTGCGGCAAGTCTCATACAAGGGTTCAGCCAGAGAACTGCGGTGTCCCGGCAGGGGATTCTGCCATTCGTCATTTTGGATTGGTCCTTCGACCTTCCGCGGTTCTCATACCAGCAAACCCCTACGGAGCTCACTTGTGCCTGGGGCCTATGGAATATCGAGCGTATCACCCGACCCCTTCCGGCTCCTGCGCATCCTCGAAATGGCGGCGGATGCGCTGGGCCAGCGCCGGACCGAGACCCGGTACCGCCGCGGCAATCTCGGCGGCCGTGCATTGACGGATTCGGCGCACTGAGCCAAGCGCGCGCAGCAAGTCCGCGCAGCGGCGCTTTCCGACCCCCTCGATCTCGAGCAGAGCGGAGTCGGCGATGCGGCGTTGGCGCAGGGCGCGGTGGTAGGAGATGGCAAACCGGTGCGCTTCGTCACGCAAGGCCTGCAACAGGCGCAGTCCGAGGTGGTGCGCCGGTAGCAGGATCGTGTCCGTACGCCCCGCCATGAAGACTTCCTCCCGGCGTTTGGCTAACCCGATCAGGGCGACCGGCCCGGCACCGACCTGCTCCAGCGCCTGGGCGGCCGCGTGTAACTGCCCGATACCTCCATCGACGACGATCAGGTCTGGCATGGGTCGTGCTTCGCGCCGGATGCGTTCGTAGCGCCGCGCCACGACTTCGCGCATCATGGCCGTGTCGTCCGTGGCATCCTCAGAGCGGATGCGGAAGCGGCGGTAGTCGCTGGTGGCTGGCTTGCCGCCCCGAAAGCAGACCATGCTTCCCACCGCCAGTCGGCCGCCGATATTGGAGAGGTCAAAGCACTCGATCACCGCCGGGGCACACGATAGTTGCAGCGCCTCTTGCAGGGCCGCGACCGCCTCATCGCTGCGGCGCTCGCGATCCTCGATGGTAGCCCGGGCAAAGCGCCGCGTCGGAGCGCACACCGACTCCAGGTTCTCGATGACGTCGCGTACTTCGGCCGCCTGCTCAAAGCGCTTGGCGAGGGCCGCCTTGGTCATCTGCGCTTTCAGTTCTGCCACTACGGTCCGGCAATTGCCGCGCAATACCTCCAGCGCCGCTTCAAGCTTCTCCCCGTACAGCTCGTGGGTCACGGCGCCGGTACACGGACCGAGGCAATCCCGGATGAGGTGATCATGGCAATGCCTGCGGGCCTCGGCACCCGGCTCGCGTACCTTACAGGCGCGCAAGCCGAAGCGCCGACAGAGAAAGTCTACGGTCTGACGCAGGACCCCGGCCCGCGGAAACGGCCCGAAGTACAAGCGTTTGTCGTCCTTACGAATACGCACCAAAACAAGCCGCGGAAAGGGTTCAGAGGGATCAACGCACACGTGCAGGAAGCGCTTGTCGTCTCGCAGTTCAACGTTATACCGGGGGTCATACTGCTTGATCAAGCGCGATTCCAGGAGCAGCGCCTCGGCTTCGCTGGCGACCTCGATGGTCTCATAGGCCGTAATGCTGTGAATCAGCGCCCGCAGTTTGGCGTCTGCCTGGAGGTTTCGCGACGGCTGAAAATACGTCGCCAGACGCTTGCGCAGGGAACGCGCTTTACCGACGTAGATAACCTGGCCGGTGGCGTTGCGGAAGATGTACACCCCCGGCTGGTTCGGGGTGTCTTGGGCGCGGAATCGCACCATAATGCATGCCTGAGTTCAGGGCTCGCCAGCCGGCTCGCAGGGGCGGGCACTGCTGTACTGCTCCAAGTCGTAGTGAATCTCACGCTCCGGCATCGGCAGGCGGTCCAGGCAGATCCGGCTTTCGGCGAAGAACCTCTCCGCCAGGGTCTCATGGAAATCGCTAAACACCACAACCCGGCAGACCCCAGCGCCGATGAGAGCCTTGGCGCAAGCGGTACAGGGCATGTTGGTGACGTAGGCGGTGGCGCCCGACAGGTCGATGCCGTGATGTGCCGCCTGGCAGATGGCGTTGATCTCGGCATGGTTGGTGCGCACGCAGTGATCGTTGACCACGATACAGCCGTCGGTGTCGCAGTGTGGAGTCCCTGGCAGCGAGCCGTTGTAGCCCGTCGCGAGCACGAACCGGTCGCGAGCCAGGACACAGCCACAATGCATGCGGGGGCAGGTGGCGCGCTCGGAGGCAAGCATGGCCAGCTTCAGGAAGTACTCATCCCACGAGGGCCGCCGCCAGGCCGGCGGCGCCGCCCGGACGGACTTGCCGTGGTCGTCAGACATCCGCTCATCCTTCCCTCGAAACGCCGCCAGGCTGCAACACCTGGGGGTCATGAAAGCGCCGGGGCTGCCCTCGGCGCCTGGCTTCTGCCTTCACTCGCTTTTTTCGCTCGCGTCAGCCTTCGCCGCCGCCGCCTCCAGGTCGCGCAACTCCGCTTCAGAGAGCGGAATGCTGCGGTGTTCATGCAGGCGATCGACGTGCTTACGCAGTTGGCGCTCGAGCTTCTCGAAGACCTCCTCGATCGCCTCGGCGGCGACATGCGAACGGCCCGTGGCATTGAGGGTGAGGTGTTTGCCGCTGACGTGCCCCTCGACAATGTGCCGACCGCGTTCCTCGCTCAGCACCAGGCGTGCCGTGGTGAGTTTGTTGTACTCGGTGGCCAGCTTCCCGACCTTCTCCTCAACGTAGGCCCGCAGCGTTTCTTCAACCTCGAACTGACGTCCGCTTACGATGATCTCCATGATGACTCCTTTCGTGGGTTTGACTCTCGTTCTTCGGGTGGTTGCGTTGACGGCACCGGTCAGCTGGTGAAAAGCGGCCCCAGGTAGACGCGTCGCGCCTGTTCATCGTTCACCAGAAAATCACTGGTCCCATGCACCAGGATCTGTCCGCTGCAGATGAGGTAGGCGCGGTCCACGATAGCCAGGGTTTCGCGGACCTGATGATCCGTGATGAGAATGCCCAGTCCGCGGTCTCGGAGATAGGCAATGATCTTCTGCACCTCGTAGACATTGATCGGGTCGATGCCGCTGAAGGGCTCGTCGAGCAGGATGAAGCGTGGGGTTGTGGCCAGGGCGCGCGTGATCTCCAGCCGACGGCGTTCGCCGCCGCTCAGCGTCATCGCCTTCTGCCGAGCCAGGGGGGTCAGTTGCAGTTCGTTGAGCAGGTCCTGCAAACGGTGTTCACGCTGAGTAGCCGTCAGCTCCAGGGTCTCAAGCACGGCCATGATGTTGTCCTGCACCGACAGTTTGCGAAACACGGAGGGCTCCTGTGACAGGTAACCCATCCCCAGGCGGGCACGCTCATACATGGCGAGGCGCGAGACGTCCTGGCCCAGGAAGTTAATGCTGCCGGCGTTGGGAGGGATCATCCCGACGATCATGTAGAAGGTCGTGGTCTTGCCGGCGCCGTTGGGCCCCAAGAGCCCAACCACTTCCCCGGCACCGACCGTCAGAGAAACACGGTCTACCACACGTCGACCACGATAGGCCTTAACCAGGTCCCGCGTCTCCAGCAGTGGCCCATCCGCAGTCATGGAGCTGGGACCTCCTTCTTCGCTGCCGTCCCATCCTTCTTTTCCACGGCCCCGTCCTTGGGTTTCTCACTCAGACGAAAGACGTCATCGGTCGAGTGGGCGCGGTCCGCCGGGATGCCGAACTCGATCTGCATATTGTCACCCTCGGCCTTGAACTGCTGCTTGGAGCGGAAGTAAATGATACGCTCCGCGCCTTTGGTGAAGAACCCCTGGTCCCGGTCCTCTAGGTACGGCTTGTCGGTCAGCAGCACGCTGTCCGCTACCGTATCATAGATCCCATTGCCCGCGGTGGCTTTCTTGGCGGTTCCCAGTTCCCGGATGACGACATTGCCCAAGGCCTCGATGCGTTGCACGCTATTCTCGGCGGTCAGGAAGACGTCCATGCGGTCTGCGTTCAGGAGGATCTGAGCGTCGGTGACGCTGACGTTGGTCTCGAAGGTGGCCAGGCGTTTGGCAAAGTCATACAGAACGCTCTTGGCATTGATCATCAGCTTCCCGCCGCTGGCGGTAGAAAGGGTCGTACCCTTGGGCGCCGGGGGCGTCTTGACCACCGCTTCCTGGGCCAGACCGCCAAGCGCCGAGCCGAGCAATACCAGCCCACCATACCATCTACAGAATCGCTTCATCAACCGTTTCGACCCGAGGCATGCCGGGTTGTTCATTATCTTCTCTCCGCTGCGCTCTCTGGCCGTGGCTGCCTTCGTTCCTGGCACACGCCAGCCCACTACGGTACTTGGGACTTTGGCACCGGCGCGTCCGCGCCCGGCCGCCGCTTCTCGGTCGCCGTCGGCCCGAACGAGTTCAGGCTGCCTCCGACTCCGCCAATCTCCATTCTGACCTCATCGCGGACGCGCAGCCGACGTTCCGACATCAGCATGTCGAACCCCACGCCGTACAGGGAGGTCTCGCCGCTCTCCATGCGCACCGCGTCGTGGCTTTCGACCAACCCGCTATCCTGGTGGTAGACGCAGGCGCGGGAGGTGATCTTGGCCGTCCTGCCATCCTCCAGATCAAGATGCACGGTCACCCCGACAAGCTCATAGACCGCACCTCGGATGACTGCCGACTCGCCTTGCAGGCGCCAGCGAGCCCCATTCTCTGCCCGCCCCTGAGTCTTGAAGCCCTGCAGGGTGACGACGGCTCCCTGCTGAAAATCGATACCGGCACAGGCCAAGGCGCCGACGGCCCAGAGCACGACAGGCGCACGGCCCAGCCAGCCGCTCGGCCGCGCCTTGGTTCGTGCCGCTAGTCCCGACCTGGCGTCAGAGCTCATACCGTTGGGCGACCTCCTGCCAGCGACCAGTCTGCTTCAGTAGCCACTCCGCAACTTCCCGTACGGCGCCCCGGCCGCCGCTGTGACGGGTCACCAGGTGAGCGGCCGCACGCACTTCGTCGGCGGCGTCAGCCACGGCTACCGCCAGCCCGACTCGCCGCAGTACCGGAACATCGATCAGATCATCCCCGACATAACAGCATTCCTCGGCCGCGACCCCCAGTTCTGCCAGTGCTTTCCCGAGCCCGGCAAGCTTATCGGACTGCCCCTCGATCACCACGTCCAAGCGCAACTCCTGCGCCCGCTGGCGGTTCGCCTGGCTGGCGCGACCGCTCAACACGCCCACTTTGATCCCGGCGGCTTGCAGCAGCTTGATGCCAAGGCCGTCGCGAACATCGAAGAACTTGACCTCGGCCGCGTCGGCGCCATAGCCGATGCGGCCGTCGGTCAAGACGCCGTCGATGTCCAGAAGCAGCGCACGGATGCGCTCAGCCGGGGTGGGCGTGTTCATGAATGGCCTTGAACGAGGTGAGGATGTGGCGAAGCTCTTCAAGTGAAAGCGAGTTAGCCCCGTCGGAAAGAGCCTTGGCCGGCTCCGGATGCGTCTCCAGGAACAGACCGTCAACCCCTACCGCGGCCGCCGCCCGAACCAAGGGCGCGATGAACTGCCGTTGTCCGCTGGAACTGCCCCCTGCCCCCCCCGGAAGCTGCACCGAGTGGGTGCCGTCAAAAATCACCGGCACGCCAAGCTCGGCCATGATCACCAGTGACCGCATATCGACCACGAGGTTATGGTAGCCGAAGGTCGACCCGCGCTCGGTCAGCAGGACGCGCGTATTCCCGGTCTGCTCGACCTTGCGCACCGCCGGTCCCATGTCCTCGGGGGCCATGAACTGCCCCTTCTTGATGTTGACGGGCCGCCCCGTTTCCCCGGCCGCCAGCAGCAGGTCAGTCTGCCGACACAGAAACGCGGGAATCTGCAAGATGTCCGCTACCTCTGCCACCGCTGAGGCTTGCGAACTCTCATGGATATCCGTGAGCACCGGCACGTCAAACTCCGCCTTGATGGCGGCGAGGATACGGAGGCCGTCGTCCAGTCCCTTCCCGCGAAACGAGGAGCCGCTGGTACGGTTGGCTTTGTCGAAGGACGCCTTGAAGATGTAGGGCAGACCCAACTCTCTGCACAGACCTGCCGCCGCGGCGGCAATGCGCCGACAGATGTCCAGCGACTCTGCCACACAGGGCCCTGCCACAACGATGGGTGGGGCGCCGCCGCCCACCCGTATCCCGCGGACCAGTTCAAAGGATCGAGTTGTTGCCATAGGTCAAATCTTCCCCGCGGTGCCGAGCAGGCGTTCGACCTGGGCCACGTCGGCGGGCACATCCACCCCGACCGAGACGTGGTCGGTCTGCAAGACATAGATCCGAGCGCCGTGCTCCAGAGCCCGCAGTTGCTCCAGCATCTCACACATCTCCAACTGGCCTCGCGACCAGGACACAAACTCCATCAGAAAGTCGCGGCGGTAGGCATACAGCCCCCAGTGCAACAGCGGCTCCACCGCCACCCCGCCCGAACGGCAGTGCGGAATCAGCGAGCGGCTGAAATACAGGGCGAAACCGCGGCCATCAACCACGACTTTGACCGCGTTGGGGTCGGCGGGGTCCCGACCGGTGAGCCGAAAGGGCACCGCCGCGGTCCCCATCTCGACGCCCGTGCCGCGCATGTGCTGCACCAGCTCGCTGAGCACGGCGGGCGGCATGAGGGGTTCGTCGCCCTGCACATTCAGGATGAGGTCCGCCTCCAGGGCTGCGACCGCCTCGGCGATACGGTCGGTCCCGGTGGCGTGGTCGCCGCGGGTCATCACGGCCGCGCCACCGAAGCCTCCGACGGCCGCCAGGATGCGCTCGTCGTCCGTGGCCACCACCACCGCGTCGATGGCACGGCAGGCGGCAACCTGCTCATAGACGCGCTGAATCATCGGCCGCCCGGCGATCAGAGCCAGCGGCTTGCCGGGGAAACGGCTGCTACCGTAGCGGGCGGGTATCACGGCGACCGTACGCTTGGACATGGCCTCTCACTCCCCTTCCTGAACTGCGGCAATGGGGTCATGGAGTCCTGCGTCACGCAGCTCCGCCTCGAGTTCCGCCGCGGTGACCGCGGCCGTACCGACCTTGCCGACTACGATCCCGGCTGCCTGATTCGATACCCGTGCCGCATCCTCCGGCGTGGCCCCGGCCAATAGACTCAAGACGAACACAGCCATCACGGTGTCGCCGGCCCCCGAGACGTCGAAAACCTGGCGGGCCCGGGTCGGAATGTGGAGCACCGCGGAGCCGCCCACAAACAGGGCCATCCCACTGCCGCCCAAGGTCACCAGCAACAACTCCGGCGCCCAGAGTTCGGACAGGCGCCTGCCGACCGCCGCCAGGGACTCGTCAGATGCCAGCGGCAGGCGAGTGGGCTGGTAGGGAATCCCAGCCAAGGCAAAGGCTTCTGAGCGATTGGGCGTCATAAGTCGTAACCCATTTACATTGAAATGGTTGACGGGATGAGGATCGAGCGTTACGAAGACTCCGTTACGGTGGCACAGCGCCACGATCTGCTGGGTCATCGCCGGGTCCAGTACCCCCTTGGCGTAGTCTTCCAGGATCAGCGCTTCCACCGTCCCTGCGGTGAGGGCCGTCTCGAGCTCTCGCAGCAACGCCTCGCGGCAGGCCGAGGGGATCGGCGACGTGACTTCGCGGTCGATGCGGACGATCTGCTGGCTGCCGGCAATCACCCGCGTCTTGACCGTCGTCTCCCGGTCGGCCGCCGTCACCACGCCGGTCAGATCCGCCCCCGCGGCGGTCAGCAAGCCCCGCAAGGTTTCCGCATGACGATCCGTGCCGATGACCCCAAAGGCCTTGGCGGAAGCGCCCAGACTCACTAGGTTCCGCACTACGTTGGCAGCGCCTCCAGGGCTCGCAGATTCACGCCGTACCTGCACCACCGGCACCGGCGCCTCCTGCGAAATGCGCGTCGCGGTTCCCCAGATGTAACGGTCCAGCATGAGATCGCCAACCACGCCAACCCGGCAGCCCTTAAATCGGCTGACGTAGGGGATCAGTCTTGATTCATCCATGTCGCGCTACCTCCGCCCCTGTTCTTCGAGCAACGCCCGGATCCCCGCATCCAGCGCCACGGTGGGCAACGGCGGCGGCAGCGCTTTCGCCGTCGACGCTTTCAGCAGGCGGTCGAAGTCGGTGAGTTCCTCATGGAGCAGACGGGTCTGCTCGGGTCCGAGGCGTGAACCGTAGCGAGCCACGTACTCGGCCCGCGCCTGGAGTTCCAAGGCGATCTCGCGCCTCAGCGCCCGGTCAAAATCGCCCGGTGCCGGGGTCTCGCGGCAGACTCGGCGCAGCCGTTCCAGGAGGTCGACTATGCGGTGCTGCTCGATCTGTGTCTTCCACATGGCGACTTCCCGCATCCGCCTGGGCAGCCAGAGGACCACGGCGAACTCGAGGCAGAGGATCAGCGCAATGGCAGCCTTGGCCAGGCCTGACATCAGGTTGAAAGAACGGTTGCGCCCAGCCTCCTCGTGGACGCTCTGGAAGCGCAGCGTCCAGTGCCCCACCCGCAGTTCGTCACCGCTGCGCAGGGCGCGTGGAGCCATCAGCCGTTCGCCGTTCAAATAGGTCGTGGCCCCATCTTCCGGGCAGGCACTGACCCGGTTCTGCGTACGGACGCCGGAGCGCAGCAGCAGGTGACACGGCGCAAACTCAGGCGCCTCCAACCGGCACTCGCTGGCCGCCTCCGAACCGACGCGGACAACCGGGGCCTCGAAGCGGCGCACTTCGCCGGGGCCGAAATGATCCCGCGCCGAATCCAGGTTCTGACGGATGTGCAGTTGGAACGCCACGTCAGTCCTTGGTCTTGGCGCTCCGGCGTGCCGGCAGCTTGCGCGCCTGGAACACCAGCTTACCGTCCGCAACCACGGTATGGATGCGACAGCGGCCCGTGTACGTGCCCTTGAGAATCTCCTCGGACAGCGGGTCTTCGATGTGGCGTTCAACCGCGCGCCGCAACTGCCGGGCGCCATACTCCGGCCGGTAGCCAACATCCACCAAGAAGGCGCTCGCCGCAGGGTCAAGCACAAGCTCGATCTGCCGCGCCGCCAGACGGGCCTGGATCTTCTCGACCTCCAGATCCACTACCTGCAGCAGGTCATCCCGCGAAAGCTGGCGGAAGACGACCACCTCGTCGACGCGGTTCAGGAACTCCGGCCTGAAGTGCTTCTTGGCGCTGTCTTCCAGGCGCTCTTTCAGTTTAGCGTAATCCGTCGCCGCGGTGTCCGCCCCCGCCGCGAAACCCATGGAGGCAGACCGCTGAATGTCCATGGCTCCCACATTGGAGGTCATCACCACCACCGTATTGCGGAAATCCACCCGGTAGCCGACGTTGTCGGTGAGCTGCCCCTCCTCCAGGATCTGCAGCAGGACGCTGGTCACGTCCGGGTGGGCCTTCTCAAGTTCATCGAACAGGACCACGGAGTAAGGCCGACGCCGCACCCGCTCGGTCAACTGCCCCCCCTCGTCATGGCCGATATACCCCGGCGGCGAGCCGATCAGTCGGCTGACGTTGAACTTCTCCATGTACTCCGACATGTCCAACCGGATCAAGGCGTCCGGATCGCCGAACATGAACTCAGCCAGCACCTTGGCGAGGTACGTCTTGCCGACGCCCGTCGGCCCCAGGAAGATGAACGAACCAATCGGACGACGCGGATCCTTCAGTTCGGCCCGGGACCGCCGCAGGGCCCGGCAGATGACCGCCACCGCCTCAGCCTGCCCCACCACCTTGGCACGCAGCTTGTTCTCCATGTCCAGCAGGCGGTTTGCCTCGCCCTGCTCGATCCGCTCGAGCGGCACTCCGCTCATCTTGGCAACCACCTGGCGCATGTCGTCGGCATCGATCGTCACGACGTGATCGGCACGTTCCTTGGCCCAGCGGTCCAGGGTCTCCTGCAGCTTGGCCCGCAGGCTCTTCTCCTTGTCTCTGAGCGCGGCCGCCTCCTCAAACTGCTGCTGCTCCACGGCGGTGACTTTGGCGCGCTCGACCGCTTCGATGTCCTTTTCGACGCTGCTGAGGTCCGGCGGCCGTACCAGAGTGGCAATGCGGGCGCGGGCGCCGGCTTCATCGATCACATCGATGGCTTTGTCGGGCAGGAAGCGACCGGTGATATAGCGGTCCGACAGGGTCACGGCCGTCTGCAGCGCCTCGTCCGAGTAGCGCACGTGGTGATGCTCTTCGTACTTGTAGCGCAGTCCCTTCAAGATCTCCACGGCCTGTTCCCGCGTCGGCGGAGCCACCAGGATGGACTGGAAGCGCCGTTCCAGGGCCGCGTCCTTCTCGATATGCTTACGGTACTCGTCCATGGTGGTCGCGCCCACGCACTGGATCTCGCCGCGGGAGAGGGCCGGCTTCAGAATGTTCGATGCGTCCATGGCCCCCTCGGCGCCGCCGGCGCCGACGATGGTATGCAGTTCATCGATGAAAAGCACCACATTGCCGGCGCGCCGAATCTCGTCCATCACCGCCTTGATGCGCTCCTCGAACTGGCCGCGGTACTTGGTGCCAGCCACCAGCAGCGGCAGGTCCAGGGCGATCACAATCCGGTCGCGCAGCAGTTCGGGAACCGTATGCTGCACGATGGCCTGCGCCAGGCCTTCAACGATGGCGGTCTTACCCACGCCGGCATCGCCGATCAGCACGGGGTTGTTCTTGGTGCGTCGGCAAAGGACCTGAATGACCCGCTGGATCTCGTCGGCACGCCCGATCACGGGGTCCAACTTATCGTTCCGGGCCAGCTCGGTCAGGTCGCGCCCGAAAGCCCGCAGCGCTGGCATCTTCTGCGCCTCTTTCGCCGCCTCCCCCGCGGGGACCGCCTGGGGGTCGCGCGGGCTGCCCTCACCCGGGAGGAAATTGGGGTCGAGCGCCTTCATGACCTCGTTGCGCACGGCGTCGGCCTCTACGTTCAGATTGCGCAAGACCCGAGCCGCCACCCCGTCCCCTTCCCGCAATAGCCCCAGAAGCAGGTGCTCCGTACCGATGTAGCTATAGTTGAGCGCCTTCGCCTCCTGGGCCGCCAGCGCCACCACGCGGCGCACGCGCGGCGTCAACGGCGGGTCGCCCTCCTGCTGCGTGTTCGAGCCTGGACCACTGTGTTTCTCGACCTCGTAGCGTACGCTTTCCAGGTCCAGGCCCATGTTGCGCAGAGCCGTTACCGCCACCCCCTGCCCGAGCTTGATCAGCCCGAGCAGCAGATGCTCAGTCCCCACGTAGTTGTGGCCGAACTTCTTCGCCTCACGCTTAGCAAACGCCAGGACCTGTTGGGCCCGGGGCGTAAAATGGTTCATGGCGAATTCGAAATCGTCGTTGCCTGCCATTAGCGCCTTTCTGTAGGGGCCCGCCGGCCATACCGACCGGTGCGGCCCGGGTCACATTGTTCCAGCACTCAGAACCTCGCGCACCACCTGCGCCCGCAACGCCTCCCTGGCCGCGGGCTCGACCCGCCCGGCGGACCGTTGCTGCAGATGACCAGGCTGCACCTCAAGCAGGAGCCGATTCAGCGCGTCGGTACGCAAACTCGGCAGCACCCCCGCCTGGACCCCCAGCACCAGCGCCGAGAGCCCGCCCAGCGCTTCCTCAGTAGTCAGGAGACGCGCGTAGCGTAATATACCGTATGCCCGCCCAATACGATCATACAGCAGAGATCGTTCTCGGCGGACAGCGGCCAGCCGGGCCGACTGCTCGCAGCTAATCACCTCCCGGACCGCCGAGGTTACCCGCCCCAGGATGGCTTCCTCGTCCTCTCCGAGGGTTGACTCGTTGTGAACCTGATACAGGTCCCCTTCGGCTTCCGACCCGTCGCCGAAGGCCCCCCGGATGGCACACCCCAGGTGGGGCAGTGCCTGTTGAATCTGGCCTATCTGCCCGCCGAGCGCCAGGGCCGGCAGATGCACCATGACCGAGGCCCGCAGCCCGGTGCCGACCTGGGTCGGGCTGGAGGTGAGGTAACCCAAACGGGAGTCAAAGGCGAAACCGCTGCCCCCATCCACCTGCGAGAGCGCGGCGGCCGCGAGGGTCCAGGCCCGCTCCAGGTCAAGCCCCGGGAGAATCGCCTGCAAGCGGAGATGGTCATCCTCGTTGACCAGCGCTGCCAGGTGGTGGGTCGGACCCGCGGCAAAGGCCCGCCCGGCACCTCCTCGGGCCAGTTCCGGACTGATCAGCCGCCGCTCCACCAGCATCTCACGCTCGAAGGGCTCGAGGTCATCTACCCGGCCGCACACCCCACCGCGCAAGGCACCCGCTGCCAGCAAGCGCCGGGTCAGCAAAGCCTCGATGTGACCCAACTCCTCGGCCGAAGCCCGCAACGGAAAAGGCCGGTTGGCCAGATTCCGCGCCAGGCGCACCCGGGAAGAGAGAGCCACGTGGCGCCAGTCCGACGAGAAGGGCTGCCAGACGGGACGGACACGAACCAGGGTGCTGTGGAATGCGGATCTTGGCATGGTTACGGGGCGTCGGTGGGCAGAGGTTACGGTTCGCGACCGTGGGTGACTTGTCGAGGTACGCCGGTCGCCGCTACGGCAAAAGGCGGAGAGCATCCCGTATCTGTGCAGCCCGCTCGAAGGCCTCTTCGGCGACCGCCTGTTCCAGTTCCACCTGAAGCACCTCGCGCTCCGCGCCGCGACCGTTGTCGGGCACACCTTCCGCTTGAGGCCGGCTGCCGCGGTGTTCCGTCCCGCGCTGCGTGGCCAGCAGCAGTGCCTCGATGTCCTTGGCAAACCTGGCGTAACAGGCTGGGCAACCCAGCCTGCCAAGATGAGCGAACTCCGCCGCCGTCAAGCCACAACTGGCGCAACAGCAGGTGGGCTCCGCAAGCACGGGTGGCGAAGCGCTGGCGCGCCCGCTCGGGCTCGCCGGAATGGTCTTCGCAATCAGCTCGCCGATCAACTGCGCTACCTCGCCGCCCGCCAAGTCCTGCCCCAGCGCCTTCGTAGCGCAGGGCAGGCAGAGGTTCAGAACCGCGTCCCGCCCGCAGGTCTCGTCACGCAGATGGACCGTTGCCGAGCGGATGTGGCACTTCTCACATTGCATCATTGAAACGCCTGTCAGCATGTCGTCTCATGGGGGGGTGGGCTTGCCGCGGCCTTGGCCTGGGTTACCGGGGCTCGAGCGCTCGCCCCAGTCCACTACGCCATTGGCCAGAATCTGCTCCGCCCGTGGCAGCCGAGATGAGCCAAAGCGCTCGAGGCTCTTGCGGGCTTCTTTGTTGCCCACGCCTCCCAGCCGTTCGGTGGCGGTCAACCAATCAAACCAGAACTTGCCTTCCGCATGGTCGCGCACCGCCTCCTTGGCCTTGTCGCGTTGAGCCTCACCTCGGAACAGGCGCGCCAGAGTCTTTTCCTCGCGGTTGGCGGCGGCGGCGGCTTCCACCTGCTCGCTCAGCTCCCGATTGCCGGCGCCCCGCCGCAACCGGGCTAGCCCCCAACGCACAAAGGTCAACCTGGCGTAATACGGCGCCATGCAGGGATAGGTCAACGCCAGGGCCCAGGCGGCGGTGTCGTCGGCGCCCTGGAGATTGTCGGCCGCGAGGAGTTGCCCGATTCGCGCCAAGGCCAGATCGTAGACTGCGGTTCCGCCGACCGGACCAAAGCTCATGCCCTTCTCGTTGATCCACTCGTTTGCGCTGCGCCACACTCCCTCGTCCAGCGGCTCCCGGGCCAGGGCCGCTGAGACGACCAGCCGGAGGTGCCACTCGGTGCTGACGCGGACGTCCAGCTTAGCCATCGCGGCGCCGAGCGCCTTGGCGTCTTTAGACCGTGCCATGGCCAGCCGTACCAAGGCCACTTCGAGGTCGTCCAGGCCCCAGTCCGCCGCGCTTGCCAGGGTCGCCAGGACCGCGGCGGAAAGCCGTCCCACGGTCTCGGCCTGTCGCCGGTCAAGGCTGAGCGCAGCCAGGTCCAGAATCAACCGGCAGCGCAGGTCGGCGGTTGGCCCGCGCGGTTTCAGGGCTTCCGTGCTGCTCAGGTAAGACTGCACATCCGCGTCCCCGCAGCGCAGGAAAAGGCCATACTCCAAGGCCAGAACCTGCGGTAACAGCACGAACTCGCTGTCCGCCTTGTCCGCCAGCTCTCGACTGCACTGACGCAGCGCTTCGGTGATGGCTCTCTCGTTGGTTACGCCAAAACGGGAATCCGTCAGCCCGCGGCTGAACCAGGCCGCCGCCCGAGCGGGGGGCGGCAGCGGCGCCAGGGCGTTCGCCTGCCACTTCGATACCAGTCGCTCGGCCCCGGCCCAATCACCGAGTTCCAGTAGGGACGGGCCCTCGAGGATGGCCAGTTTGTCGGCCTGAGCCGCCGCCCCGTTGTCGCTGCTCTCGCCCTGCGCCTGAAGCATGCGCATGGCCAGCGACGGAATTCCCGGAGACGCAGGCCGCGCAAAGGGCAGGATCAAGTCCTGGGGTTGCCGACGGAGCGGTTGCAGGTATTGCCGTACCCACGCCTCTTCTGGCAGGCCCGCCACGGCCCGGCGCCGCAGGGATTCCAGGTCCGCCTTCTCGGGAAAATCCGCCGCGCCGTACCGGGTGCTGGCCAGCAGAATCTTCACCAACGCCGTGGCCGCATCAGCGTCCACCTGTGCCGCACTCTCCCGCACCAAGGCGCCACCCGCCACCTCGGGCACCCCCAGCGCCAGCTCCGCCGTGAGCTTCCCCACGCGCTCGCCGTAGCGCTCGGATACCCCGCTGCGGGTCGCCTGTAACTTGAGCAGCAACCGGTAGGCCGCTGTCTCTTCGCTCTCGCGGCGCGCTTCCAGCGCTTTCTGCCACAGGCGCAAAGCCTCGCTCTCGGCCGTGGCTCTTGTCAACCCCGTGCGTAAGCGTTCCCAGTCAGCCCTCTCGGGCGCCTCCGGCAGGTCCCGCACCGCGTCGTCAAACAGCTTCGCGTTGCGCGACAGCAGCATCAGCGCCAAGAAGGGGCGCCGATCCCCCCAGCTCGCGCCGCGCAGCGCCAGCTTCTGGCTCAGATGCAGGATCAGCGCCGCGGGATTGTCAAGCCGCTGCCAGGCGAGCTTCCGCGATACGACCCCGTACTGGGTCTGTTCCCGCAGCATGATCTCCTTGACATCGATACTGGCGACGGTGCAGTCTTTGTATTCACGGCCTGGAATCTTCATCCCCACCAGCGCATTCGGGTTTGCCACCAGTTTGGGCAGAGCTTCATCCAAGGCCGGCAGCACTGTACTCAAAACGAACGCGACCGCCGCCCGTTCGGCGCTATCCTGGTTGAAATTCAGGAGCCACTCCTGCCCCTCTTTCATGGTCGCTTCAAGACGCAGCGGAAGGCGGTACTCGAAGCTGGCCAGCCGCCCCATGTAGGCCACAAAAGCGTCCGTCCGGAGGTCGCTCGGAGTGACGAGATCCTGACCCTGAACCGCGGCCGCGGAGACGGCGCCAGTCGGCTCCGGGAGCGTTTTCTCCGGGTCGGACCTGCCCTCGGCGGGCACTGCCAGTGCGGCCCCTTCCGCCCCCTCCAGCGCGCCCGGCGCCGCTCCTGGAGCGGTCTCGCTGGGCAGTCCTGCAACCGCCTCTGGACCCTCTGAGGTCCTCTCCTCGCCAGGAGCGCCTGCCGCCGGATCCAGCGCGGCCGAGCGCTTCCGGACCTCCCCCTGGCATTTCGCCAGCAGGGCCGCGTAGGCGGTCGGCAGCTCCTCTCCGGCGTGGCTCTTGGCAAAGTCCTCCAGCCTGGCCAAAGCGCGTTCCGGATCACTTTCCGCCAGGGTCTGCCGACGCACCTCTTCCCACGGCTCCGCCACGGTGCGCCCGGAAGCGGGCAAAGCCGTGACCGGCGCGGGGCCCGCGCTTGCCGCCGACGGCGCCACCAGCGTTCGCGGCGGCGGCCTGACCCCGGGCCGCCGCTTAGCCACAACTACGGCCGCGCTTCCCGCGAGCAGCAGCAGAATGCCTAGCGCGACCCACCGGCCCAGCCCCCGGCGCTGCGGCACGGTGAGAGTAGGACGGGCCTGGCGCACAGCTCTTAACTTGATCGGACTCGCGCCCGCGACCAGGAGCTTGCTGGCTGGCGGCTCGGTCAGCGCCTTCCGCACATCGCGCAGGGATGCCAGAACCGCCTCCCAGTCGGCAGGCCGCTCGGCGGCATCCTTCCGCAGCAACCCCCCCACCAAATCCGAAATCCGGCCCGGCACCGCAGGATTGCGCTGGCGCAGTGGCTCAAGCGTCTCATTCAGGTGCCGCTGCATCACCTCCTGCGCCTTCTCACCGGGAAACGGCGGGGTACCGCCAAACATGTCGTAAAGCGTCGCCCCGAACGAATAGATGTCCGACCGGCAGTCCCCCTTCGCTTGCTCGCCCCGGATCACCTCGGGAGCCGCATAGAGGGGCGTCAGCATGATGTCCGAACCGGTAAAGTCATGGCCGTCGACCTTGGCCAGACCGAAGTCCGCCAGTTTACTATCCCCGGCCTGATTGATCATGATGTTGTCAGGCTTGATGTCCCCGTGGGTCAGACGTTGGCGCAACCACCCGTAATTCAAAGCGTCGGCAACGTCAATGGCCATCTCTATCCCGGGACCCGGACGAACGTAGCCCTGGCGCCGGATACGCTGCTGCAAGGTCTCGCCTTCGACGTACTCCATAGCGAAGAAATGAATGCCGCCCTCGGCAATGCCGGCATCATACGCCTGCACAATGTGGGCATGCGACAGCGCGGCAGCCGCCCGGGCCTCATTGAAGAAGCGACTCACAAACTCATGGTTGGCCGCCAGTTCGTCGGAGAGGACCTTCAGGGCGACCGGACGATCCAGGTTAAGCTGCCGGGCACGATAGACCACGGCCATCGCGCCGTGGCCGATCTCGGCCTCGATGCGATACCCCGCAATCCGGGCTCCCGGAGAGAGAATGCGCTTGGCAGTAGCTACAGCCATGTGACCATGAAACGGCGATACCGACGCCGTGCCTGTCCAGTTCGATCCACAGAAACAGTCGGGACTGCGCTCCCCACGGGCCAGCGCGCCTGGCGGGTGAACTCCAGGCCAACCCCCGGAGGAAACGGCCGCAATCCTGCCATATCAGTACGCCGCCGAAGCAATGACCGGCCGGATCGTGGTGCAGCCAATCAGGCTGAGCCGATCCTGCAGGGCCGCGTACATGGCATCGTCCTCGTACGTGCCAACAATGGCGCCACCACTGCCAGCAAACTTGGCGGAGGCGCCCGTCTGACGCGCCTCATAGACCATCCGCGCGTTGGCCTCAGATACCTTGAAAACGCGGTTGCGCAGGTCAAAATTGGCATTCACTAGCGCCGGAATCTTTTCCACCTTCCCGCTCATGAGCGCCTCAAACCCCTGCTGAGCGATATCCGCAAACTCCCGCATGGCCGCGGCCACGCGTTCCTGCTCCCGCACCGCGACATCGGCGAGTTTTCGGTGGTAGATGCCCGAGAACTCGGCCCGGTCCGGGTCGTAGGCAAGGTAAAGGCGCGGTAAGCGCTCTGGCTCGATGTACTGGTATTTCCCGCAGTCGTGTTCCTCGAAATGCTGACGCTCGAAATCCATGAAAACCAGGCCGTCATACATCTGGATCACGCGGTCCTGCATGCCGCAATGGATGCCCAACTCCTCCTTCTCCGCCCGCCAGCACAGGGTCGGAATGATGTGCTTGGGAATGCGCTCCTCGATGCCGTAGAAGCGCAGCAGGGCTTTGAACATGGCCGTGCAAATGGCGCTGGAGCCGCCCAGTCCGACCAGTCTCGGTACCGTGCTGCGGTAGCGCACGGTGAAGTTGCGCTTGGGCAGAGCGATGGCCTGGCCGCGGCAGTACTCGGCAAACACCTTCGACACCGCTTTCACCAGCCGCACCCCACCGTAATAACCGTAGTGCTGGACCGTGTGGGTCAAGTGATCAAGGCTGTCAAAGACATTGGTATCCACATCGCCCGGAAGAAACTCGATCTCCGGACTCTCGTAGAGGGTCACATCGACCCCGAAGTTGGTGAAGGAAAAAGCAATTGTCTTGCCGTAGTAACCGTCCGAGGGATTGCCGAGGAAACCGGCTCGGGCGTAGGACCGAGTTTGCAGCAACATAGCGTCACAACCTCAACCTTCTTGGGGCACCCCGGGGCGCCGTGCAGCGAGCGCCTCCGTCGTCACCTCACGGCGCGCCCAACAATATAGCATGGGTACGATCCCGAGTCGCCGCCCGCGGCGGCGGCGGCAGGGCTGTTTCAAGAAACGACCGCCGTCGTACCGTCGGCCGTGAAAGCGGCGTCGACGGGCCGCGTCTGCGGCCCTCTGCCGCACGCAGTCCATATCGCGCCTTGGCCAGGTGCGTGTGCAAGGTC
>CAILKC010000547.1 GCA_903834675.1 uncultured Victivallales bacterium
GCCACTGCCCACGAGGCCGTGGGCGGTCCAACAAGATGGAGCGGCCGCGGCGCGCGGCCACTGCCCGGGCGGCCCCGGGCGGTCCAAAGAGATGGAGCGGCCGCGGCGCGCGGCCACTGCCCGGGCGGCCCCGGGCGGTCCAAAGAGATGGAGCGGCCGCGGCGCGCGGCCGCTGCCCACGAGGCCGTGGGCGGTCCAACAAGATGGAGCGGCCGCGGCGCGCGGCCACTGCCCACGAGGCCGTGGGCGGTCCAAGGAAAATGGAGCGGCCGCCGCGCGCGGCCACTGCCCACGAGGCCGTGGGCGGTCCTGGAGAGCGATGGAGCCATGAACAATCCGAATCCCGTAGCGGTCGTACTGGTGGGCGTGGGTGGCTACGGCCATACGTACGTGAATGCGTTGCTCGACCAGGGGCAACCGCCGCGCGCCACGCTCGTCGGCGTGGTGGATCCCTTCGCCGAGGGCTGCAAGCGCCTCGCCGAGATCCGCCAGCGCGGCATCCCGGTGTATGCGGACCTGGAGTCATTCTACGCCCGGCAGCAGGCGGAGTTAGCCGTGATTTCGTCGCCGATCCATCTGCATTGTCCGCAGACCTGTACGGCCCTCGAACACGGTTCGCACGTGCTCTGCGAGAAGCCTGCGGCGGCCACCATTCAGGACCTGCGGCGCATGCAGGCCGCGCGGGAGCGCGCCGGGCGCTTTGTGGCGATCGGCTACCAGTGGTCGTTCAGCGAAGCCGTGCAGGCCCTCAAAGCCGACATCCTGAGAGGGCGTTTTGGCGTTCCGAAGCGTCTGCGCACGCTGGTGCTCTGGCCACGCAATGAGGCTTACTACCAGCGCAACAACTGGGCCGGGGCGCTGCGGAATGGTAGCGGCGACTGGGTGCTCGACAGCCCGGTCAACAATGCCACGGCGCACTATCTGCATAACATGTTTTTCGTACTGGGAGACGCCCCCGGCCGCAGCGCCATGCCCGTCCGGCTGACGGCGGAGCTTTACCGGGCCAACCCGATCAGCAATTACGACACCGGGATCGTGCGGGCCTGGACCGCGGCAGGAGTGGAGGTGCTTTTCTACAGCACCCACACCTCGGCCCAACTGCGCGGACCGGAGTTCGTCTACGAGTTCGCCGACGGGGTGGCGCGCTACGATGCCGGCACCAAGCAGATTGTGGCCGAGTTTGCCGATGGCTGCGGACGGGCTTACGGCAGCCCCGATGCCGATACGCCACGCAAGCTGTGGGACTGCGTCGCCGCGGTCCGCGGGGTGGGCGCTATCGCCTGCGACCTCGAAGCCGCCATGGCGCAGACGCTGTGTATGAATGGCATGCAGGACTCCGCCCCGCGCATCGCCGACTTCCCGGCTGAGCTGGTATCGCGCCAGGGCGAAGAGGGCACCCGCGTCACCGTCGTTCGCGACCTGGATACGGTGCTCATCCGCGCCTACGAGGAGGGCCGGCTCCCCGCCGAAATGGGGACGCCATGGGCCGTCGCCGGACGCGATCTGGAGATGCAAGGGTACGAGCGTTACCCACGTTCTTGAAGGCGGTTGAATGCAGATCTGGCGGTTCACCAAAGCAGGAGGATGCGAACATGCGTAAAGCGCTGTGTGCTGGGGTGCTGGCGACGGGGCTGTTGCTGGCCGGATGTGAAAGCCTTCCCACGGGGACGCTGGGAACGCTGGGCGGCCTGCTGGGGAGCAAGGAACTGACCACCGAGACGATCGTGGCGGGGCTGAAGGATGCCTTGCGCGTGGGTACCGAGCGGGCCGTCGGCCTGCTGGCCAAACCGGGCGGCTATAGCGCCAATCCGGTCCTCAAGCTCGTCGTCCCCGAGCAACTCGAAAAGGTCACCAGCACGCTGCGCAAGATCGGCATGGGCAGCCAAGTTGACCAGTTCGAGGCCAAGATGAATGAGGCCGCCGAGCAGGCCGTGGCCCAGGCGGTATCCGTCTTCGCCACCGCCGTCAGCGAAATGACCTTCGAAGACGCCAAAGCCATCCTCCATGGCGATGACACCGCAGCAACGGAGTACTTCAAACGCAAGACGCTGGCGCACCTGCACGAACTCTATGCGCCCATCGTGCGCCGCAAGATGGACGAAGTGGGCGCCGCCAAGGTGTACACCTCACTGCTGGAGAAGTACAACGCGATCCCCTTCGTTGCCAAGCCGGACTTTTCCCTGGAGCGTTACGTGACCGACAAGGCGCTGGCGGGCGTGTTCATGAAGCTGGGCGAGATGGAGAAGGACATCCGCGCCAACCCCGCGGCCCGCACCACGGACCTGCTCAAGAGTGTCTTCGGCAGCCTGAACCACAAGTGAAGCTGACGCGGGCGGCGCGGGCCGGCTTGCCGCGTCGCCCGGCGCCCTCAGGAGGGGGCTTAGGGCATGGCCATGCTTTCTGAACCCTTGCGTGCCAAGGCGGCGTCCGTCACGGCCGACATCCTGAGTTACCTGATGCGTTGTCGCGAGACGCAGCCGGGTGAGTACTACGGCTCGTTCTGGAGCGCCAAGGCTTACCATGGGCCGCGCTTGGACTACCACGCCGGGGGCAGTCACCATCAGCGTACGGCCGGTAGCGCCGGCCTGGGCCTCTGGCTGGCGGGACAGGCTGCGGCCGACCCGGAGATGCAGCGCGCTGCCGAACTGGCTTTCGACTGGCTGGCTGCCCGCCAGGGCCCCCGGGGCGGCTACCCGGAGATCCAGAACAACGAACAACCCTCGAACTGGGAGTATACCGGCCTGGAGGAACTCAGCACCATTGAGACCGCCTTCGTCGTTCACGGCCTCAGCCAGGCTCTGGGGCGCGGCCTGGCCCCGAAAAAGTCCTACATGGATGTGCTGCAGCGGGCGGCGCACTGGCAACTGTCCATCGAGTGGCCGCCCGGTTCTGGCGTCTTCCCGCACCACGAACGCAGCCCCTACAACACGCTCAACGCCAACCTGCACGCCGCCGAGACGCTCGCCTGCGCTTACACGGCGCTGGAGCAGGTCTATGGTCGGCGTCTCAACCTCTTCCTCGAGGGGGCCCGCCGGGCCCTCGCCCGCACCCTCCTCTGCCAGTGGCCGGACGGCTGTTTCCCCTACCGTGAAGGCGCCGGTGTCACCATCAACTACACCAGCCTGGTGCTCTGGTGTCTGCTGAATACCCTCGATACCGTGCCGGCCGGGGCGCGCCGCGTCCTGGCCACCACCGGGGACCTACCGGCGGTCTGCGAGCGTGCCTGCGCTTTCCTGCGGAGTTGCGTGGACGCTGAAGGTCGGCTGCTTTGGGAGACGAACGAGACCTCGACGGCAAAGCACAACCTCTGGACGTACTTGATCACCGCCAACGTGCTTTGCCGTCAGGGCGGCGAGGACCATCGGCAGGCCGCCGCCAGGCTGCTGGAGTACGCATTCAGCCAGCGCACCTCATCGGGGCTGCTTCCCATGCGCGACTGCGGTGAGGAGATCACCGAGTGCGCCTTCATGCAGGCCGACATGCTGCTCTTCCTGTTGCCGCTCACTCCCAGGTGTTGAAGGAGTCGTAGCGGCCGGTCGTGCCGTTGACGTACTCGAGCAAACGGGACTCTGCGTGCCCGTCGTAGAAGGCGAAGTTGTTCAGGTTAGCGTGCTGGCCGACCAGGGTGGCGTAACCGGCGGTGCCGTAGACATTATTGCTCGGCAGCAGGTTGCGGTAGTACCCCGTGTACCACAGTAGTAATAGCCGCCCTCCGGCTCAAAGGCCGCGCCCCTGGTCGATCACCAGCATGACCCCCCGGCGGACCATCATCACGCCGATGGAGGCCAGCAGCAGGGCCGCCATCTTGGACAAAATCTTGGTGCCGGCGCCACCCAGGGCCCGACCGACCGGCTCGGCGAACCAGAAGACCACCCCGGCGATAAGGACATTGGCCGCGACCGCGGCCAAGGTCGGCGCTAGACCGTGCTGATCGGCCAGCAGCATGCAGGTGGTCAGCACGGCCGGGCCCGTGATCAGCGGCACGCCGATGGGCACCGCGCCCAAGGTCTCCAAGTCCACCGGACGCTGCCCTTTCTCGACGCTCAGCAGGTCCCGGAGTGAGAGGGCGAACAGGAGCAGTCCACCTGCCATCATGAAGTCGCTCACCGAGATCCCCAGCGCCCGCAGTCCTGGCCTGCCGACCAGGGTGAAGGCCAGCGCCACCGAGCCGGCGGTGAGGACCGACTGCATGACCAGGCGCCGTCGGCGTTCTGGCGCGATCCCCTCGGTCAATGACATGAACAGCGGCAGCACGCCGAAGGCATCGACAGCCACAAAAAGCGGCACAAAGCACCAGAGGAAATTCTTCATCGTGAGTGGGTTCCAGACATGCTCGGCCAACCGTAGCTACGGGGACCATCCTTGCCGTGTTCAGCGGTACGTCTTACCATAGCCTTGCTCAGTGGACACCGCCGCCGGTGACGCAGCTCAGTTCATTGGGTGGTGACCACTCAGAATCTGTGAAACCATCGGGGGCGGGGGCGGAATCGTGCCTGGATGAACCCGGTAAGGTGGCTTGTGGACGGCGGCGCTGGCATTTCTTCACAGCTTCTCAGTCGAGGCTGCTGGACTCGTCGGGGTCGGAATCGGTATCGGGATCGTGCCTGGCTGAACCACGTAAAGTGGCTTGCGGACGGCATCTCTAATCCGCCTCGCGCCACACGGGCGCCAGGCGTGGAGCAGCGGTCGGCCCGACCGTCCCCCAGCCCTGGAGCCGGCGGTCCCCGCCGTATCTCCATCCAGAGACGGCGCAAGTCCTGCCCTCCGGCATGACGGCCCGCCGACCTCCACGCCCTGCGGGCCGAAGAGACGCTCAGGGATGGTATCTCTATTCCGCCTCGACCAGCGCGCCACCAAGCAATGCAACCGCCGCTGGCATCACCTCTTCCCCCACCGTGACGACCACCCCTGAACCGACCAGCGCCCCGCCGTGCCCGGCAGAAGCCCCTACGGAACTGACGTGTGCCCCCCTGCCAACCTTCCACTTGTATCTTATATTTGTATGCTTTATTGTATTGCCATTATGCGTTTCATGGAAGGCGTACAGGCTGATATGTAGTAGGGAGTTCTACCATGCTGACACGCACCTGGAGTTCCGCGATTCAGGGAGTCAACGCCTGCACCGTGCAGGTCGAGGTCAATGCCACCATGGCCGGCAATGAGAACGTGGTCACCGTCGTCGGCTTGCCCGACGCCGCCGTGCGTGAGAGCCGCGAACGGGTCTGGTCGGCGATCTACACCAGCGGCTTCCTGCCGCCGCACGGAAGGACCACGATCAACCTGGCGCCAGCCGATCTCAAGAAAACGGGATCCGCCTTCGATTTGCCCATTGCCATGGGTATGATTGCCGCGGTTGACGGCCTGGACCGCGACCGGCTCAACGACACGCTCATCGTGGGCGAACTGGCTCTCGACGGATCCGTGCGGCCCGTCACCGGCGCCCTGCCCATCGCGCTGCACGCCCGTGGCCTCGGCCTGAAGAACCTGCTGGTGCCCGCCGAGAACGCCCGCGAGGCCGCCGTGGCCGCCGGGCTCTCGGTGTTCGGCATCACGCACCTGCTCGAGGCCGTCAAGTTCATGCGCGACCCGTCAGCCTTGCAAGCGACTCAGGTAGACATCCAGGAGTTCTACCGCCAACCGCCAGGCGCCAGCCTGGACTTCGCCGACATCAAGGGCCAAGAGACCGCCCGCCGGGCCTTGGAGGTGGCGGCATCCGGCGGGCATAATGTGCTCATGATCGGACCCCCTGGAGCTGGCAAAACCATGCTGGCCAAGCGCTTGCCAAGCATCCTGCCACGGCTGGCGCTGGACGAAGCCCTGGAGGTCACCAAGATCTACAGCATCGCGGGACTGCTCCCCCGCCATACCAGCCTGCTCACCGAACGGCCCGTCCGCGCCCCGCATCACACCGTCAGCGATGCCGGACTGCTCGGCGGGCAGTCCATGCCCCGGCCGGGCGAAATCAGCCTGGCGCACAACGGCGTCCTCTTCCTCGACGAACTCCCCGAGTTCAAACGCAATGTCCTCGAGGTCCTCCGGCAGCCCATCGAAAGCGGCGAGGTGACCATCTCACGTGCCGCGGGAACCTTCACCTTTCCGGCCCGCTTCATGCTGGTGGCCGCGATGAACCCCTGCCCTTGCGGCCATCTCGGCAGTCTGCAGCGCCAGTGTCGCTGCACCCCCGGCGCCGTGCATCACTACCGCTCGAAGATCTCAGGGCCCCTGCTCGACCGCATCGATATCCACGTCGATCTCCCGCCGCTCTCCGACCACCAGATGCTCGACCGGCGGCGCGGCGAGAACTCCGCTGCCGTACGGGAAAGGGTGTGCCGGGCGCGAACCCTCCAGCAGAAGCGCTTCGAGGGTACCCTGGTGCGCTGCAACGCGGACATGAACGGGCAGATGATGGATAGCTTCTGCCAACTTGGTCAGGATACCCGCAGCATGCTCCGCTTCGCCATCTCCGAACTCAATCTCAGCGCCCGCGCCTACGACCGCATCCTGCGCGTCGCCCGCACTCTGGCCGACCTCGCCGGAGAGCCTAATATCGGCGCCCTGCAAGTCCAGGAGGCCATCCAGTACCGCAGCCTCGACCGCCAGATGTGGTGAGGCGCCGGGTCCGTGGCTGGCGTGGAGTCGGCTAGACCAGCACTTGCCCCCAAGCGAAGCCGCAACTATAGTCTTACCAGTAAGACATTAACCGAGTCTGCGAGGTGAGCCATGCAAGCCGTTGCGACCACCAAGATGTCGTCGAAAGGCCAAGTGGTGATTCCGGAGGAGATCCGGAGATCGCTGTCACTTGAGGCCGGGACGCAGTTCATCGTCCTGGGAGATGATGGTGTTGTGGTCCTGAAGACAATCTCCCCGCCGTCGGTCAAAGAGTTCGACTCCATCATCAGGCGGGCAAGGGCGCAGGCCAAAGCTGCCGGAATGGTCCCCAAGGATATTGCCAAGGCCATCAAGGAGTCCAGGCAGTCCAAGTGAGAGTCGTCCACGATGACGACAAGTTCCTTGCTGCGGCCTTGGGTGGTGCCGCAAAGACGGTCGTAAACGGCGACACCCATCTCAGGTCAGTTTCGGGATACCGACAGATCGAGGTCATATGACCGGCCCAATTCGCGACCTGTGCAATAAGGGAGTCCGTCAGGAGCGCTGAAGGCGCGCCGCGATACCAGCCCAGGGCAACGCCCTGGGAATAGGACGGTTATGGGTTTGAGCCCTGTAGGGGCGCAGCTATCTGCCATACCTCCGCACCGAGGCCGCATGGTCCGCCCCTTCAGGGCTCAAACCTCGGGGAGGACAGGGACCCAGGGCGTTGCCCTGGGCGCCCGAAACGCCCCTTTGGGGCTGAATACCTCGGCCCATCCTTATTGCACAGGTTGGCTTTAGTTTTCGGCGCCTGAAATGAGCGAGCAGGTGAGATGGGAACGGCCGGTCAAGACCACGGCGGAAAGGATCGAGGGGCTCTGATGAAAGCCATCATGCTGATGTTCGATTCACTGAACCGGCACATGCTGCCTCCGTACGGCTGCGACTGGGTGCATGCGCCGAATTTCAAACGGCTGGCGGAACGGACCGTCACGTTCGACAAATCGTTTGTGGGCAGCATGCCGTGCATGCCCGCCCGCCGCGAGCTGCACACCGGTCGCTACAATTTCCTCCATCGCAGCTGGGGTCCGATCGAGCCTTTCGACGACTCCATGCCCGAGATCCTCAAGTCCGGCGGGGTCTGGAGCCATCTTGCCAGCGACCACTACCATTACTGGGAAGAGGGCGGCTGCAACTACCACACCCGGTTCAAGACCTGGGAGTTCGCCCGCGGCCAGGAGGGGGATCCGTGGATGGGGGATCTTGACCCGGACATTCCGCTCGCCAACCCCCGGCGCCGCGTCGACATGGTAAGGCAGGATTCGATCAACCGCACGTACATCCGCAGCGAGGCGGATTTTCCCCAGGCCAAGACCGCCGCCATGGGGCTGGAGTTTATGCGCCGCAACGCCCATCGCGACAAGTGGTTTCTGCAGATCGAGACCTTCGACCCGCACGAGCCCTATTTCGTCCCGGAATCCTACAAGAAGCTCTACGACTACGACTTCACCCAGTTCCAGGATGACTGGCCGCACTACCGCCCGGCGGACGACGAGGCGCGCACTCTACACTACCGGATGCTCAATGCCGCGCTGATCTCGATGTGCGACCACTACCTGGGAAAAGTGTTGGACGAGATGGACCGGCTCGAGCTTTGGAAGGACACCCTGCTCATCGTCAACACCGACCACGGCTTCCTCCTCGGCGAGCACGACTGGTGGGGCAAGTGCGCCATGCCGTTCTACAACGAGATCGCCTGGTCGCCCCTGTTCATCTGGGATCCGCGCCAGGGCGTCAGGGGCGAGCGGCGGCAGAGCCTGGTCCAGACCATCGACCTGCCGGCGACGATCCTGGAGTACTTCGGGCTGCCGCTGCCGCCGGACATGCTCGGGAAGCCGTTGGCGGAGACCCTCAAGTCCGACCGCCCGGTCCGGGAGGCCGGCCTTTTCGGCATCCACGGTGGCCAGGTCAACTGCACCGACGGCCGTTACGTCTACATGCGCGGGTACACCGCGCCCGGCAACCAGCCGCTTTACGAATACACCCTCATGCCCACCCACATGCGGCGGACCTTCGATGTCAGGGAGATGCAGAACCTGGAAGGACTTCAGGAGCCGTTCCGTTTCACCAAGGGCTGCAAGACCATGAAGATCCTTGGCCGCAACAATTTCGGCATCACCTGCCAGGCCCAAACCCAGCTCTTCGACATCGACCAGGATCCCGGACAGAAAAATCCCGTCACGGACCCCGCCGTCGAAGACAGGATGTGCCGCCACATCGCCCGGCTGTTCCAGGAGAACGACGCCCCGCCGGAGCAGTACATCCGCCTCGGCTTGGAGCAATACCGCTGAAACCACGGGCCGTCAAAGCCGACCCCGGGCGGCGGACGGCGGAATGCCGCGACAGCCTGACCCGGATGTTTCACGGGCTCGGCGGCCCGTGAATAACCCACGCCGGGAACGGGCGGCGTGTGGCCTCCGGGTGCGTTCCATGGCGAGCCTTAGTCTACGTCGCCCGCGCCGCTCCCCGCCGCAAGCGCGCCCGCATGTTCGCTGCCACAGCGGCGCAGCCGCCGTAGAACAGCGCGAAGAGCAGGAACGAGGGCGTGAAGCTGCCGCCCAGCAGATCCTTCAGCAGCGGCGACAGGATCATCGTGGTGCCCGCAGTCAGATACCCCCACGCATTCGTGCCCGCGAAGACCAGGTGCCGTTCCTCGGGCTTGATATAGTCGCCGACCGCCGCCGTCATGGCGACACTCACCATCGCCGCCTGCATGCCCAGAACGAGCGCGGCAGCGCTGATGACCCAGACCGAGTGGTTGAACAGCGCCACAGCCCCGAGGCTCACTGCCCCCAGCACAAACCCCACCAGCATCACGCGTTCGCGGCCAACCTTGTCCGACGTATGCCCGGCAATCCACGCCACGATCAGCCGCCCCGCGTAGTAGGGCAGGATGATCCAGCTCAGCTTGTCGAGCTGGTGCTGGTTCACGATCAGGATGGTGAAGCTGGTGAGCACCAGCCCCCAGCCCAGGTAGTTTGCGACCGACAGGAGCACCAGGTACCGCCCGGCGGTGCGCTTGAGGACCAGGATGGCATCGCCAAGGCGCGCCGGCGGGAGTTCCTTCGGCTTGACCTGAATGAAGAGCGAGAGAAGGTTGCCGATCAGGCTGATGCCAATGGCGGTGAGCAGCATGGCGTCATGGCCACGCGCGGGCGGGTTACCCGCACCCCCATACCGGGTCATGATCCAGCCCAGCAGTATGACCCCGAGCATCTGCCCGAGGTAGGTCGAGCTCTGGAACAGCCCCGAGATGCTGCCCCGGCGCTTCGGGTCGGTGACGTTGAGTACCTGTGCCGGCCCGGTCGCCCAAAGCGTCTCGCCGCCCCATCCCCACAGGATCGCCGCCACAACCGCCAGCCGATAGTCATGAGTGAAGTAGATCAAAACCCCGAAGAGCGTGTAGGCGCACCCCGCCAGAACGATGGACCATTTCTCGCGCAGAATGCTGAAGTAGTAGCCATACAGCCACAGCCACAGTGGGCCGCTTAAGTACACCAAAGCGAAGATGCCCGAGGCCGCGGTGGGGGCAATGTTGGCCCGGACCGACAGCATCGGCACCAGGAACTGCTGGACCGCCGCCACGCCCATGAACAGGAAGAAGAAGGACCCGCACAGCAGCAGGATCTGGGTGCGGGACGACTGCTCGGCTTGTTTATTTTCGGACAGAATGGGTGCCTCTGATGGCTACATCAATCCCGCGATCTTGAAGAAGTTCGACATGATCTTCTGGCCGTCGAGATACGGCTCCTGCCAGTTCTCGGCATGGAACTGCGCCCCATACAGCGGCCGTTCGCTGTGCTTCATCATCTCGATCTGGCACTCGGCCGAGGTCGCCAGCAACTCGAAGCCCGGCGGCAACTGCTTCACTTCACAATAGTGCGATTCGCGCACCCGAAGGTGTTTCTCCAAGCCTTCAAAGATGGGATCGCGCTTCACCACCTCGACGAGCTGAAAGCCCGTGGCGGTGTAATGCCCCGCGACCCGGGCGCTGTAGCCATAGTCCGGCTCATCGCCGCGCAGCTTCCGCATCGGCAGGTCCTTGAGCTGCTCCACCTGGCGCAGGTTCTCGTTGAAGCAAAAGCCCATGAGCTGGTGCCCGCCGCAGGCCGCATAGACGGGGATCTCCGTCGTCTGCAGCAGGTCACTGATGCGGTACAGATCCGGCACCGGCACCTGGTCCCAGCCATAGCCGAAGCCGCAGATGAAGATGGCCTGCGCGCCGATCCGAGCGAGGTATTCGGTTGAGGCTTCGCTGAAGTGCAGCCCGGTCGCGGGCGAACCGGTGAGCTGTTCGAAGCGGCGTTTCAGGCCCGTGTTGCCATCGCCGCTGTTGTATGACGCGATCTCGGCCATGCTGACGATGGCGATCATCGGGGCCCCCTCAGGCTGACAGAAAACTGCGTTTCCGAGGTCATGCGGCAGAAGCTAATCCCGGGGTGATGGGAGCGCAAGAGATGGGGAAGAGGCGGGTGCGTGAGCCAAGGGGAATTGCGCCTGCAGATCATGGAGACGCCTATACCCGCGGTCTTGGCAGGATTCCCAGCTTTGCAGAAAGTGGGCCGCGGGGCTCCCAACCCACACGCGGGAACTCGCCGTCTCTCCTCCCCGTGGAATCCGCACCAGCTGAGGGGATGCCAGTTCTCCGGCCCCGTGTCTCGGGGCCGGGACGCGAGACCATCCTGCCCAGCGGGACGCCTCATTTCTCATACACCTCGATCTCGGTGACCTCGGTCAGCTCGGCACGGCCCGAGATGGCCACCACGCGGATGGCGCTGGCAACCACCGGCGTGAAGCAGGCAACCAAGGGGCCGGACTCGGGGCGCTTGCCGGCGGCAACCTTCACGAGCTGCCCGTTCTGTTCCGCCTGAACCTCGAAGTCGACGATGCTGCGGCTGTACACCTCCACCCGTCCGACCGTCACCGGCGCCTTGAAACCGATCTGGAGCCAGTCGGGGTACTGTCGCGGCGTCTTGTCGCGCCAGCCGTCGCCTCCGGTGGCCCCGTCGGTGACCATCCACAGCGCCCCGCTGTAGGTATGGCTCGACGAGGCCGTGATCGTGCTGCCGAGGTCGCGGTGGGCCAGGTTGCCGGGTTTCCGACGCGCTGCCTCGGCCGCCGCAATCAGAGCCTGGGTCTCAGCCACGGTCGGGCCGGCGGCGAGCTCGCGGTTACTCGTGTAGATGTGCCCCTCGTAAAGGCCGAAAGCGTCGCTGAAACGCCCCTGATCCACCTGCACGGAGCGCCGTTCGGAGACCACGTACAGCGTCGTCGGCCCCGGCGTCTTCAGGGTAAAGGTGGCCGTCTGGGCACGGGTGCGCGTGTTGACGGCGAAGATCACCACATCCGGGCCCACCTGGCGCAGGGCCGCCTGCAGGTGTTCCTTGGCCTCGGCCTCGTAGCTGAGGGCAGCGGGCACCTCGGGAGCCAGGATGGCGGCGCGCAGGAGCTGAGCTTCGCGCCCGACAAAGGGGACGCCAGCGTCGATCTCAGCGTAGTTGTAACGGTGACTGTAGGTGTACCAGAGCAGGCCCCGGGCGCCGTTGATGATCGCCTGCAACTGCTGGTTGCGCAGCTCGAGCAGGTTCGGCGCCCGACTGTTCTCCTTGTTCATGTAGTAGTCGAACGCCTGCGGCGTGATCCACCAGGCCTTCTGCCCGGCGCTGGCTTCGCGACAAGCCTGCATGAAGGCGGCGGTGTACTCGATCGGCCGCCCGGCCAGCGCGCCGTGGCTGAACAGCGGGTACGGATCGGGCATGAGGATATCGCCGCCGTTGCGGTAGGTGCGGATGCCAGGGATCGAGTCGTTGAGCATGATGCAGGGGTGGTAGGGATCCTCCTCGGCGATGATCTGGTAGAGCCGCTCGGCCCGGTCCACCAGCAGGGGCCGCAACTCGGGCTCGTCCCACAGGTAGTACGCCAGCAGCGCCGGATGGTCGCGGAAGGCCCGCACACGCAGGCGCAGGGCCTCCTCCTCCGTCGCGGAGACCGGCTGCCGGAAGTTCTCCATGAAGGTCGAACTGGGCCAGGGGTAGAAGGTGCCGTAGAGACCGACGGCCTGCAGCTCGTCGAGCCACTTCAGCGTGCGCTCCGGCGGAAACCACTGCGCGTTGTAGTCCTGGACCAGGTTCACGCCCTCGTCGCGGAGCTTGGCGGCATCCTCGGACGCCGCGGAAAACCAGCCATAGGGCAGGAAGGGCTCGCCGTTGTGGCGCAGGACCAGGTTCTCGTCGAGACGCCACTCGTTCGCCACCGACGGCAGCTTGTGGATAATGGTGGTGGCGGCAAAGCTCTCACCGCCGGCCAGGGTGGCGGTCACGGCCAGCAGGTGACGGCCCACGGCGAGATCCGTGAACGGTATGCGCACCTCCGTCAGCCGCGTATCCGTTGTTGCCGCGCCGCTGCCGACCACGGCACCGGTCTCCTCAGCGCCAGCGAACAGCCGCGCCGCCAGGCGCACTCCCTTGAGGCGTTCGGGAGGCACCTGGACGTCGACCCGCGTGATGATCTCCCCCAGCTTCTCGGTGGCGTAGATGCTGTTGCGATAGCTCGGCCGCAGTACGGTCAAGCGCACCGGCGTGTAGGCGAGGCTGAGCGGGATCAGGCGTTCGGCCAGCACCAGGTCGGGTTGTTCGCGGTCGCTCAGCGCCAGCGTCAAGCGGTAGGCGCCAGGCTGCGGCAGCGGAATCTGGAAGGCGTAGGTCTGCTGCTGGCCCTCGTCGTGCCCCCCCGTGCGGCTGACCGCGGCGCTGCCGCCGGCGCCGCGCAGAGTCGCCGTCAGCGTCGTGAAACGGAACCGCCCCGTGCCGTTGGCGACCAGCGCCTTGAAGTGATAGGCCAGTCCGGCCTCGCCACTGACCACCACGTCCTCCAAGGGCCCCTTGAACTCCCAGAGGAAGCGCGCCAGATCGGCGCCCTCCAAACCCAGCGTCGCATAGGTCGAGGGCACGTGAAACGAGCCGCCCGAGTGTACGTAGGCGCTCAACTCTAGGGCGCCGCCGGCCTGGCGCTCGCGCCCGACTTGGATGGCCCAGGGTTGCGTGGCCGAACGCGGCACCAGGCCGAGGTCGGTGAACGGGATGGCCACCTCCACCGACCAGGAGTCGCTGCCGATGCTGCCGGCCACCTTGGCCGTGCAGTCCCACTCGCTGCTCACCACGTGGCCACCCTGGCGTACCTGCGCATCGTAGATGGCACCGTTGGCATTGATCGCCAGATGCACGTACTCGACCCGGTCGCCGGTCGGATCGATCATGAACTCGACGCAGTCGTCGCTCCAGATTCCGGCCTCTCTGCCCTTGGCGCCGTGCTTGAGGTCCGCCAGGCGTGGCTCCGCCATGACCGCGGCCAGGTAGAGGCAGGCGTCGTCGTAGCGCACTGCAAACCTCGTCTGCGCCGGCGCCGCCGCCGCGCTGCCGACACGGGTGAAGCCGGTGTACCACGGCCCGCTGCTCCAGGCGGGTTCGCCCAGCGCCCCGTCCACCACGATGCCGACGCCGCGCACGCCCTTGACCGCCTTGGCCGCCTGCTCTTCCGAGTTCGGTTGAGCCCCGGCAACTCCGGCCCAGCCCAGCACCGCCCACAGCACCAGCCCCCCACTCAGCCGCAATGAAACGCGCATCCTGGCCTCCTGAATACGACTCGACACCGGGGTCTTGTCACCTGGGCTTGCAGACCAACTCGAGTACCCGTGCATCCAGGAAATCCTGGGTATGCACCGCCCGGATCACCACGGCGGCGGCGCCCCGACCGCTGCCAACGATGGCCATGACCCCGGTGCCGGGCGCCACCAGAGCCGCCTCAACCGCCATGCAACTCACCTCGGCTGCAACCTTGACGCCCTCGCGGAAAGGGTTCAGCATGTCACGTCCCGCCTCACTCGCCGCGAGCGGCCCAGGCGAGCAGGTTCGCGATGAGCTTATCGGCCACCGGATGCCCCAGGTGCTCGCGCAGCAGCAGCGTGTTGAGCACGACCCACCCGGCACCCCATGGCCAGACGCCGAGTTGCAGCCCCGAAGAGTAGTTAAACGACGCATCACAGGCGCCGGCCACCGCTTGCGCCGGTTCGCTCTGGCCGCGCAGCACGCGGTCGGGCAGCAGCTCTCGATAGAACAGAGGGTCCAGCAGTCCGCCCGCCGGCAGGCCCGCGAAGATCGGGTGCGCTTTAGCCCACTCATCCTGGTGATAGAGCCAGCCGCGCATCGGCGCCAGCGAGCCCTGGGGCGACAGCGGCAGCCAGCGCAGCGGGACATCGCCCTCGCGGAAGACGTCGGGCGTCAGGAAGACGGCTGTCGCGCCGGCGCTGATGCGGGCCGCCAACGCCGGCCATGCGTCCGCCGAGCCCCCGCCGCGACCCACCAGAAGCACCGGCCCACCGGGCGCGGTGGTGGCGCCAGGGCTGGCCAGCCAGCGCGCCAGGTCGGGGTCAGAGCCCCACAGCTCGACCGTCTGCGCCAGCGGCGGCAGCGGGTCGGCGAGGTGGAGCGTGGCGCGCCCCCCGGCCGCCAGCCGATAGTCATGAGTGAAGTAGATCAAAACCCCGAAGAGCGTGTAGGCGCACCCCGCCAGAACGATGGACCACTTCTCGCGCAGAATGCTGTAGTAGTAGCCATACAGCCACAGCCACAGTGGGCCGCTTAAGTACACCAAAGCGAAGATGCCCGAGGCCGCGGTGGGGGCAATGTTGGCCCGGACCGACAGCATCGGCACCAGGAACTGCTGGAC
>CAILKC010000548.1 GCA_903834675.1 uncultured Victivallales bacterium
CACAGCGCGGATTGAGCCCTGAAGGGGCGGACCATGCGGCCTCGGTGCGGAGGTATGGCAGATAGCTCGCCCCTACAGGGCTCAAACCCATAACCGTCCTATTCCCAGGGCGTTGCCCTGGGCTGGTATGGCAGCGCGCCTGCAGCGCTCCAGACGGACTCCCTTATTGCACAGGTCGACTTTTTTCAGGCTGCGCCTTGACAGGTAGAGGCCCCGTTCTTATGTTCTAATGCAGCGAAACAAGAGAACAACGGTCGAGGCGCCGCGGCGAGCGAAAGTGAGTGGGTGGTGTAAGTGGGGTGTGTGTATGATCAGACCGACCTACGAGGAGTTTGAGAGTCTGTGTGGACGGGGCAATCTGATTCCCGTTTACCGGGAGCATCTGGCGGACGTGGAGACGCCCGTGTCGGTGGTTGCGCGCTTTGCGCGGGACTCGCGCCTGTTTCTGCTGGAGAGTGTGGAGGGGGGCATGCGCTGGGGCCGCTATTCGTTCATCGGTTTGCAGCCGCACACGCTGTTCACCGTTGAGAACGGCCAGGCCATGGTCGAGGATGCGGACGGCGAGCGCACGAACCTGGGGGGCGCGGACCACGGCGTCTGCGCTCTGCGGGCGATCATGGCGCAGACCGCGCCGGTGCTTCTGCCCGAATTGCCGCGCTTCATTGGCGGCGCGGTCGGTTTCATGAACTACGAGACGGTGCGCGAGTTTGAGCGCCTGCCGGAGCCCAAACAGCCCCCGTCGGGACCGACCGCCTGCTTCATGCTCACCGACACGATGATCGTCTTTGACAACGTGCGGCACACCATGAAGATTGTGGCCGGGGCACGACCGGACCGTTTTGTCTCGCCGCGGGCGGCGTACCAGGACGCGGTGCGGCGCATCACGGCGATCGAAGAGCGTCTGCAGACCCCGGTGGACCTGCGGCCGCGGGTGTCCGGGGCGAGCGCCGCGCTCACCTCCAACCTCACCCCGGAGCAGTTCCGGGAGATGGTCCGGCGGGCGCGTGAGCTAATCTTTGAGGGGGACATCATCCAGGCCGTGCTGTCGCAGCGTTTCAGTGGCGAACTCCCGGCCGACCCGATCACGCTGTATCGTGCCCTACGGCTGATCAACCCCTCGCCCTACACGTTTTTCCTGAAGGTGGGCGAGCATCTCCTGGTCGGTTCGAGCCCCGAGGTCATGGTGCGCCTGACCGGTGATCGCGCCGAACTGCGGCCCATTGCCGGCACCCGGCCGCGCGGCGCCACGGAGCAAGAAGACCGCGCTTTGGCCGACGAACTGCTTGCCGACGAGAAGGAACGCGCCGAGCACGTCATGTTGGTGGACCTGGGCCGCAACGACCTCGGCCGGGTGGCGGCGCCCGCGAGCGTACAGGTCAAGGACTTCATGACCATCGAGCGTTACAGTCATGTCATGCACATTGTCTCCACGGTACAGGCGACGCTCGCCGACGGCCTGGACGCCTTCGACCTGATCCGGGCGACCTTCCCGGCGGGGACGTTGAGCGGCGCCCCGAAGATCCGTGCCATGGAGATCATCCACGAGCTGGAACCGCAGCCGCGCGGCGCCTACGGCGGGGCGGTCGGCTACATCGGTTACGACGGCAACATGGACCTCGCCATCACCATTCGCACGCTCGAGATCGATGGGCATCGGGTGGCGGTGCAGGCAGGGGCGGGCATCGTCTACGACTCGGATCCGGACAAGGAGTACCAGGAGACCTGCCAGAAAGCTCGCGGCATGGTGCGGGCCCTCGAACTGGCGGCGGCCGGACTGACCCTCTGAAGCGGAGATGTTGCGATGATCGTGATGATCGATAACTACGACTCCTTCACTTACAACCTGGTGCAATACCTCAGCGAGATGAGCCAGCAGACCGTGGTGCATCGCAATGACGAGATCAGCGTCGCGGAGGTGCTGGCCATGAAGCCGGACGGTATCATCATCTCGCCCGGCCCCTGTCGGCCGGAAGACGCGGGGATCATCATTCCGCTGATTCAGGCAGCCAGTGGGCAGGTGCCCATCCTGGGGGTTTGCCTGGGGCACCAGGCCATCGGCGCCGCCTTTGGTGGGCGGGTCATCAAGGCCAAGGCGGTCATGCATGGCAAGGTCTCGTCGATCACGCATGATGAACGCGGCGTGTTTACGGGCATCCGTTCACCCATGAAGGCGACCCGCTACCATTCGTTGGCGGTGGAACGCGAGACGCTGCCGGCGTGTCTGCTGGTGACGGCGGAGGCGCCAGACGGCGAGATCATGGGACTGCGGCATCGTGAGCACTCGACGGAAGGCATCCAGTTCCATCCCGAGTCGGTGCTGACCCCCGCCGGTAAACGACTGCTCGCAAATTTCGTCGACCTGACCGCCGCGCGAGCCGGCAGACCAGGCCACGCGCAGGCATAAGGAGATAGGTGCTACCATGTTTACCGCTGTGCTCAACCAACTCATCGCCCGCCGCGACCTCAGCGAGCGCGACATCACGGTGACGCTGAACTTCATCATGGGTGGGCATGCCACCGATGCGCAGATCGGGGCCTTCCTGACCGCGCTGCGGATGAAGGGCGAGACCGCGGCCGAGGTCTACGGCGCCGCCGCGGTGATGCGCCGCCACGCGACCTTGATCGACGCGGGGTCGCGGCATGTCGTCGATACCTGCGGCACCGGTGGCGACGGCGCGGGCACGTTCAACATTTCTACCGCTTCGGCCTTTGCCGCCGCCGGCGCCGGGGTGTGCGTCGCCAAGCATGGCAACCGGGCCGTCTCCAGCAAGTGCGGTTCGGCCGACGTGCTGGCCGCGCTCGGCTTCAACCTGGAATGCTCACGGGCGGTCATGGAGCAGTGCCTGCAGGAACACGGCATTGGCTTCCTGTTTGCGCCGGCGATGCATCCGGCCATGAAACACGTCATGCCGACGCGCCGTCAGCTCGGCATTCGTACCCTCTTCAACATGCTCGGACCGCTGACCAACCCGGCTGGGGCGACGGGGCAGGTTCTGGGAGTCTACGCGGCGGACCTGACCGAGGTTTTTGCCGAGGCGTTGCGTCATCTGGGCTGTCGGCGTGCCCTCGTCGTCCATGGTCAGCCCGGCCTGGACGAGATCAGTCCTTGCGGCAGGACGCGGATCAGCGAACTGCGCGACGGGGTGATACGCACCTACGAGGTCGAGGCCGACCTGCTGCTGGGCGAATCCTACCCGATCGCGGATCTGGCCGGCGGGACCGTCGAGGAGAATGCCGGGCTTCTGCGCGGCATCCTGGACGGCTCGGTGCGGGGCGGCCAGCGCGCTGCGGTGCTGCTCAACGCCGGTGCGGCCATCGTGGCGGGCGAGAAGGCCGAGACGCTGGCGCAGGGCATCGCCCTGGCCCAGATCGCCATCGACTCAGGCGCGGCCCTGGACAAGCTTACCGTTTTGGTGCGGGGAAGCCAGGGACGATGAGCATCCTCCAGCAGATCGTCAAGCGCACTCGTGAGGACCTGGCACAGCGTTACCCGCAGGGGCTCCCGGAGCGCCTGTCAACGCCGGCCGCCGCGCCCCGACGTCCATCCTTCGCCGCGGCGCTGCGGCGCGTGCCCGGGGGTAAGGTTCGGGTGATCGCCGAGTTGAAGAAGGCCTCGCCCTCCAGGGGCCTCATTCGAGCCGACTTCCATCCCCGCGACCTGGCCCTGGAACTGGCGGCGGCGGGGGCCGCGGCCCTGTCCGTGCTCACCGAACCGCACTACTTCCTGGGCCATCCGGACACCCTGCGCGCCGCCGCCGAAGCCGTTTCCATCCCTATCCTGCGCAAGGACTTCATCGTCCACGAAGTGCAGCTGGCGGAGGCCCTTGAATGGGGCGCTTCGGCGGTCTTGTTGATCGCCGCGGCACTGACGCCGACGGACTATCAGCGGCTCTATCAGACGGCGCGGACCATGGGGCTCGATGTGCTCAGCGAAGTGCATACCCACGAGGAGCTGGAGGCCGTGCTGGCCGGTGGCGCGCAGATCGTGGGCGTGAACAGCCGTGACCTGAAGACGTTCCGCACCGACCTGGCGGGCACGGCCGAACTGCTGGCCGCCATCCCCGCCGGGGTGATTCGCGTGGCCGAGAGCGGCATCCGCGATGCGGCTGACATCGGGCGGCTGCAGGCGGCCGGCGCGGACGCATTCCTGGTCGGTGAAACCCTGATGCGAGCCGCTTCGCCGGGCGCGGTCTTGCGCGAGTTGCTGGCGGCAGTCGGTAGCGGCCAGGGAAACCCGGCATGACGCCCTGCGTCAAGATCTGCGGTCTGTGCCGGCCCGAGGATGTCCTCTGCGCCGTAGCGGCCGGGGCGGACTGTGTCGGCTTCGTGTTGTACGAGAAGTCACCGCGCTACGTGTCGCCGGAGCGTCTGGGGGCTCTGGCGGCTCTGGTCCCAGCGGGAGTCCAGCGGGTTGGCGTGGTGGTGAACGCGAC
>CAILKC010000549.1 GCA_903834675.1 uncultured Victivallales bacterium
AACAAGACAGGATTGATCCGACTCCGTGAGGGGTCGGATCAATCCATGGTTCGAGAAGGCGCGGGGGACGGCGGGTAAGGGTAAAGATCGCGCTGGTGGGTCAGGCGGGTGAGGGCCGCTGAGCCCCGGGAGGGTTGGGGCTGTCGGGCGCGGGGCGGTCGGGCTGGGTCTCAGGGCTGTCGGGTGGCATGATCAGGGTCGATGCAGCTCCCTTGCCGAGGCTTTTAGGTGGCCGATTTCCGGGTTCGGGGCAGGACGGAGTGTCCCGCCTGCTCCTGCAGGCGGGCATAGGGCGGTGATGGGCGTCAGCCGGGGGCCTTCTAGGCGGTGCCGACGAGGCAGAGGTGGTCGGGTCCGAGACGGCGGCTGAAACGCAGCGGGGCGCCGCAGTGCCGGCAGCAGGGGGGAGGCGGGGCGGCCGGTGCGCTGTCCTGGATGTCGGGCAGTTCGAAGGCGTAGGCGAGCCGGACCATGGTCTCGATCTGTTCGTGCGGCACGCGGCAACCGGGTGCCATGAAGCCGTAGTAGCGGATCTTCCTGAAGCCATCGGGGAGCACATGCTGCAGGAAGCGGCGGATGAACTCCAGCGCATCGAGAGTCATGCGCTGCGGACGGTTGCTGCCGACCCGGCGGTAGGTGAAGGTCACGCGGCCATCGCACACATCGACGATGCGGCTGTCGCTGATGGCGACGCGGAACACGTAGGCGGCCAGGTAGCGCAGCACGCCGCCGGTATTGCTGCCGACCGCCTGGCTGTTGACGTTCCAGTCCTGGCGCCACACCTCGGGGTCGATGCCGTCGAGCACACCGAGGTCGCGCATGCGGTCCCGGAAGCGTGCCCGGATGATCTGCGAGAGGGCATGGACCGGGACGAAGAAGTCGGCGCGGGAGGCCTTCCACAGGCCCGAGCCGCGGTCCAGGGCACCGCCGGGTACGACGTAGTGAATGTGGGGATGGTAGTCCAGGGTGCGGCCCCAGGTGTGCAGGACTCCGAAGAACCCCGGCAGGTCGCCACCGACGTACTTGGGCTCAGCCGCCAGGTCGCGGATGGCGGAGGTGGAGACGTCGAACAGCGCCGCGTAGGTGTCGGCCTGGTTGGCGCGCATGAAAGCCCGCAGGGGTTCAGGGACCGTGACGGTGAGCAGGAAGTGGGGCCCTGGCAACTGCTCGGCGAGGCGCTTCTCGAGCCCCTTCCCCGCGCGTGCCTGTTGGCAGTTCGGACAGTGCCGGTTGCCGCAGCCGCAGGGCACGGGGTGGGGTTCACCGCAGCCGCTGCAGGTGTACAGCAGCACTCCCAGGGCGGGGGTACGGCAGTTCTGCACCGCGCGGATCACGGCGCGGTGGGGTGCCGGCACGGCGTCGCCGAAGCGCTCCAGGTACGCGTTGCCGTACTGCGTGAAGATGTCCTGAACGGCACCCATGATCAGAGCGCTCCCTTCATGAGGCGGTTGACCACCGCATAGGTGTCACCCTCGGCGGCCGAGGTCAGATGGAAGTACAGCAGTGTGGTCTCCAGCTTCACGTGCCCCAGGCAGCGCTGGATAAAGTGGACGTTCACACCGGCCTCCAGCAGATGGGTAGCGTACGCGTGCCTCAACGTGTGCATGCGCACGTCGGGCCGTGTGATGCCGGCGCGTTTCAGGGCACGCTTCAGGGCGCCCTGCACGCTGGCGATGTCCATGTGCACTTCGGCCGTGGGGCCCTGCTTCATGTCGCGGCCCAGGGCCGGGAAGATCAGCAGCGGGTTGCGGTGCGTGGCCCAGTAGCGGCGCAGCAGTTCGTAGGTGGCCCGGGGCAGTGGCACGAAGCGGTCCTTGCCGCCCTTGCCGTTGCGCACATGGATGCGCAGGCGCTTGCCGTCGATGTCGTGGATGGTCAGCCGCAGGCCCTCGGAGAGCCGCAGGCCGCAGGTGTAGACGGTCTGGAAGTAGGCCCGGTTGTGCGGTTCCTCGGTGAACTGCAGCAGCCGCCATACCTCCTGATGCGTGAGCACGGTGGGCAGCTTCTGCTCGCGCTTCGCATCCATCAGGTCGAGCACGGGCCACTCGCGGCCCAGGACGTGCCGGAAGAAGAAGCGCAGACCGACGCACAGCAGACGCATGGAACTGCCGCTGAGACTGCACTCGCCGCGGCGGTACAGCACGAAGCGGCGGATGTCTTCCTCGGTGGCGGCCGTCAGTGTCTTGTCCAGCCACTTGGCCAGGATGCGCACTTCGCGCGAGTACGTCTCAGCCGTGCGCTGGCTCTTGCCGCTGACCTGCAGCGCTTCGACACTGGCTTGATACCAGTTCTGCGGGGTGATACACTCAT
>CAILKC010000550.1 GCA_903834675.1 uncultured Victivallales bacterium
CCGGCGCCGAGGCGGCGCACGTGCTGGCGCAGCAGTGCCGGCCCCGCGGGTCCGTCGAGGTACATCACCACCTCAAAATCCTTTGCTGCGGCCAGGCCAGCATTGCGGACGACGCAGGCGATCTCGAGCCCGGCGGTCGGGGCCAAGGCGGTTTCGGCGGCCACCGGCTGCCCGGCGACGCTGAGGGTCAGGCTGCTGAGGGTCACATCCGGGACCTCGGCCTCCTGCCGGGCCAGCAGCAGGTAGGTCGCATTGCGGTCGGCGGGGGCGCTCAGGGTCAGCCGCTCGGCGGCGCCGTCGGGCACCCGCGTCAGCGGCCGACCGGTTGCATCCAGCGCCAGGAGCAGGCGCGGGGCGCGCTTCCAGGTGGGGCGCCAGTCGGCGACCGCCAGGTCGAGGGTGGCGCCCTGGCCCAGCACGATGCGGGCGCGTTCCGGGGTTTCGAGGCTGATGCTGACCTGTCCGCTGGCCAGCAGGCCCGGTACCGGCAGCGGTTGGGCGCCGGTCTCGGCGAAGAGGAACGTGTCGGTACGGATAAAAGTCTGCCGGGCCACGCCATCGGCCGCCGTCTGCCGCCACTGCTCGACCGCGGGTCCGCGGACGTAGAAGTCATTCTCGCGCAGGTCGAGGCTCTCCGCCTTGGCGGCGCCGGTCCGGGGCACGGCAAACGGGGTCTTGCCGAAGTTCACGGTGCAGAGCGTGCCGTCGGCAAACTCGGTCTGCTGCACCAGGCGGTCTGCGGAGAGGAAGGCGTGGGCGACCATCTCCTGCGTGCCGATGACCTCGTGGAGCTTGCAGACGTTGCGGTAGATGGTCAACATCAACTCGCGCTCGGCGGGAATCTGCCAGCGTAGGCCGTGGTTGTGCGCCCACATCATCGGCGGGGTGCCGTAGAGGATATTCATCGCGGTCATGCGGTCGGTGAGTTCGGGCATGACCTGATGCAGGTAGTCGCTGGTGGCGCCCCAGTACCAGTAGTTGACCACGCAGTCGTGGAAGACCAGCTCAAACAGCGGCGCCCGGTTGGCGGGGTTGATGCCGTACTCCAGGTAGTCCTGGCTGATCTCCGAGCGCTCCACGGGGTCTTTCAGGTACCCGGCCGGCCAACTGTACATACCGCCGCCCATCATGCCCTCGTGGTAGTCCAGATACGGCACCGACCAGTAGCGCCCATGCTCGCCGCCGGTGACCAGCTTGAGGTCTTCGCTCACGTAGCGGCACAACGCCTGGCGGTTGGCGACGTCCGAGTCGCGGGTCGTCGGGTGCGTCGGCGAGTAGCATTCGATCGGGCTCTCAGCGGGCGTGACATCGAGGAAGCGGGCGTTGTACGGGTAGGTTTTGAGCACCTCGGGGATGATGGCCTGGGCGCACTCGAGCTGCTTGGCGGTGCATTGCTTCATGTAGGTATGGGTCGGCTTCATGTCCTTGTCGCGGCTGATCCAGGCCTCCATGAACTTGCCATCCGCCTTGACCACGGCGTGCTCCGCGACCGGCGCCTTGGCCCGCGCGATGGTCGGCGAGTCGTCGATGTCGACGTAGTTATCGTACTCGCCCACCAGCCAGCCCAGGCGCACCATCTCGGCCATGGCTTCCGGGGACCAGCGGCCGTTGGCCAGGCCATGGGTCATACCGGCGGCGGCGGCCTCGCGCACGAAGCCGATGCCATTGGCGCCCCACCAGTTGACCGCTCCCATGAGTTTGAGCACGTCCGGGTTGGCCTTGGCCTTCTCCGTCAGGGTGCGGACCAGCTTCTGTTCGCGAGCGATCTCGCGGTAGATCTTGCAGGCTTTGACATGCCCGCCCCGGTCGTAGAACACCAAGCGGCCGACCCGCTCGCCGCCAAAGCAGCCCTTGCTCGATTCCCAGCCGAATCCGGGAAAGCCCAACCGGGCCTCATCACGGACCCGCGACTGCATCTGGATGAACGAGTCCACCGGCGTCATGGCAATGGCGATCAGGCCCTGGCGCCCATCGGTGACCGCTACCCATGGCATGTCGCCGCCGGCACCGACCAGGCGCCGATTGCGATAGAGCTTGTCCCCCACGGGCAGATAGCGCCCATCGCAGTAATCCGTCATGGCCATGAAGTAGGTCTCCGGCGCCGCTGGAAACAACGCGGCCGGATGCTGGAAGGCCTTCATCGGCGTCTCGCCACCGCTCGTGCAGGAGAGGCGGACTTCGAGCGTCGGCTCGTTGCCGGGCAGGCTCAGTTCAACCACCAGCGCCAGGGGCTGCGGTTGGCCGCGGCTGACGCTCAGGTCGTAGGTGATGGCGTTGCGTGAGGAGCCTTGCCGCAGGTTGCTGATCGTCCCCTCGCCGAGCCCGGTCGTGCGGTCGTTTTCACGGCTCGGCGGCGGGGCCTCGCCGTCGGCATCCGCCAGTACGGCCACGGCAAAGGTCGCCGGCACCGAGTGTACCCAGCCGTTGGGAACGTAGCCCTGGGCCAGGCGCCGCACCGGCTCGCCCGGCTTCGGGTCGGCGTCGTTCTCGCCGATGGCCAGATGGAAACGGACGCCAGGCGCGGGGTTCTTGAGCACCGGGAAATGACTCAGCGGCATGGCCAACTCGATCGCGTAGCCCGGCAGCCGGTCGGTCGGCAGCAGCTTCACCGCCAGACGCGCCCCCGCAAACGGCTCGCCCTTGGCGTCGACCGCGGCTTCCTTGCCCGGGAAGAGGTGCAGCCCGACCTGGACGCTGTCGACCCAGAACTCGACCGAGTCCGCCTCCCACCAGTTCTCCGCCGACTCGTCGCCGAAGGCCAGCACGTCGTCCCGCATGCGGACATGCAGGTAGAGGAATTGGTCGTCCCACATCACCTGGGCGCCGCCGGAGAGGTTACGCTCGCCGTTTTCACCGACCCAGGGCAGCCAAATCAGCTCTTGTTTCGGCCAGTCCGCGGCATCGCCATCGATGACCGGCGGCGTGGCGGCGCGGCGCACGATCAGGGCCTTCTCGGCCGCCTGACGTTCGCGCGGGTCCTGCTGCGCCCACAGCAGCCCGGTCGCTTTGTGGGTGACCGTCAAGCGGCCGGAGTCCGCCTCGACGCGGACCTCGAGAGCGTCATTGGCCATGGTCCAGGCGGCGCTGTCCGCCTTCGTTGCCGCCCGGGCTGGAAGGCCCGTGAGTCCGCTCAAAACCAGCCCCAGAAATGCCGCCGTGCAACGTCCGCTCATACGCCTCTCCCTTTCCGCTTTGGCGCTATCCGCAAGTCCCCATTCGGCCTGCCCACCGTGAGTTCGGAAGGCGGGTTCTCGTGACCCGCCCGCGCTCACGCCCGCCCGGCACGCATCTTCATATTCTAGCGCAACATCGCAGCCTGTCATGCTTGGAGCGGCCGCGGCCCGCGGCCAGAGCCGACCCGACGGTCGGCGCTCCCAGGGGATGGAGCGGCCGCGGCTCGCGGCCAGAGCCGACCCGACGGTCGGCGCTCCCAGGGGATGGAGCGGCCGCGGCTCGCGGCCAGAGCCGACCCGACGGTCGGCGCTCCCGGGGGATGGAGCGGCCGCGGCTCGCGCGGCTGACGGGTTGAATCGGCTCATGTGTCACGGTAGTGTATCACACATGAGAATCACGACAATCCGCGGACTGAGGCACGATACGACCACGGTGCTTTCGTGGGTGGCCGAGGGTGAATCTGTGGAAGTGCAGCGCTGGGGTGAGGCCGTGGCCGTTCTTTCGCCACAGAAGCGCAAGGCGCGCATCGCCAGGCCGGATTTCGGAGCGCGGCTGCGGTCGATCTATGGAGACCAAGTCCTTTCCACCACGGCTACCGACGTGGTCAGCGAATCCCGCGGTGAGCAATGAAGGCTTACGCTGACACCGGTCTGCTCTGCTCCCTGTATGCGCCCGACGCGCACACCCTGCGGGCCGTGGCGCGGATGAAGCATCAGGTATTGCCGCTGCCGTTCACCTGGCTGCATCAACTGGAGTCCCGCAATGCGTTGCGCTTGCGTGTCTTTCGGAGAGAAATCAGGCCGGCTCAGCGCGATGCCTCGCTGAACGCGATGCTGGCGGACCTGGCCGCCGGCGTCCTGGCTCGCTCGACACCGCCCCTAACCGACCTGGCGACAGAAGCGGAACTCCTGAGCGCTCTGCACTCCGAGACTCTTGGCACTCGCACTCTCGACCTCCTCCATGTCGCCGCCGCCCTGGTCCTGGGCCTCCCGGAGTTCCTCACCTTTGACCTTCGCCAAGGCGCTCTGGCGAAGGCGGCAGGCCTGAAGGTGCCTGACCTGTGATCGGTGCCCTGGCGGAATTGAGGAGATGACGCTTGTCGTCCTGCCGCCGCGAGAGCGGTTGGCTTACGTCGGGTCCGCGTGAGCTATTTGACTGGCGGCGGCGGTAGGCTGAGGGTGAGGGCGCCGTCGGGGCCGTAGGTGACCGGGTAGGGGGCAGAGAGCTTCGCGTCGGTGGAGGTGGTGATCAGCACGTCAGTGCCGTCGGGACCGGGGAAGATCTTGTGGATGTAGCCGCCGCGGCCGTCGGGGAGGCGGTCGAGCCACCAGGTTCCCGGGGCGGGCGCATAGGGCCCGGCGAAGGCGCTGGCGATGTACAGACAATTCACCCGGCGCCGGTTCTTGATCTCGGCGGGGACTTCGGCCTGCCACTTGGCCGCGATCTCGGGCTGGTCGTGCGCCGCGCCGAAGTAGAGGTACCAACGGCCGTTGCGCGTCCAGATCTGCGGCGTCTCCAGGCGCTCGATGCTCTGCGGGTAGGCAAGCACCGGCCCCGGTTCCCAGGCCAGCAGGTCGCGAGAGCGCAGGGTCGCCAGGCAGCCGCTGGCATTCACGGGCACCCCGGCGGCCTGGGCGTTGATCACCAGGTAGAACCAGCCATCGATAGGCTCGGGGTAGAGGTACGGATCCGCCAGCGGGCGCCAGCGTAGCGCGGCGCCCTGCCATGGTCCGGCGAACTCCTGGCTGAGCACCACGGGCTGGTCGCCGACCAGGCGCCAGGTCATCAGGTCGTCACTGACCGCCAGGCCGATGCCAGCCGGGCGGCCGTGGGCGGTGAACACCATCCACCACTTGCCGGCGTACGCGGCGACGCTGCCGGTGGCCAGGCTGGTGTTCCAGGTCCCTGGGATGGGCACGATCACCGGCCCACAGTCGGTCCAGTGCCAGAGGTCGCGCGAGGTCGCATGGCCGACCTGCGCCAGCAGCGCACGCTTGCCCCAGTCGTTCTGGTTACCCATGCAGGTTGGGACTTGCAGGTAGAAGGCGTGGTAGACGCCGTTAGCGGTCGCGAACCAGTTGTCGTTGGTCCACATTCCCGGCGGTGCAAACCGCGGTGGCAGGTCGGCGGCAAGCGTGGCCATGATGAGTACTCCCAAGGCTAGAACGGTGGCGCGGATTCGGAGTGGACGGTCCACAAGACGCATGACTTTTCCTAGACCAGTATGCCGACACAGGCTTGTCGGCGCCAGGGCTGGGCGGACTCTGGCGCTGCTCGCCGCATGGTTTCCCTTGGAGCCCGCGCTGCCCAGCCCGTTTCGGGCGGGTTCGCGGTATACGCCGTCTGCAAGACCCCCCGTACGGCGGAAGCCCCGGCAGGGCCGGTGCGGACCGCCGACTCCAGTGAGTCTACCGCCCGAAAAAGCAACAGCCTGCGCGTCGGTGCCACAGGGGCCGCGCGGACTCAATCGGCTTCCACGGCGAAGAAGCAGGTCTTGTCTGCGGGGCCGAGGGTCAGGACGGTGCCCTCTGCGGTGCGGCGCGAGAGCACGTCGCCGCCGAGCTTGCCGGTGGCATCCAGGGCGTGGACCGCGAGGCCTTGTTTCCGCTTGAAGGTGAGGTTGACCGAGACCGGCTCCAGCAGGATTGGCGCTTTGCCGGCGTCGAGAAGCTTCGTCTGACTGCTGTTCCAGCGTTGGCCGCTGTTTTCGGCGCGGGCCACGACCGTGATCAGGAGCTTGCGGGCGGCGCTGATGGGCGCGTTGTCCAGCGCCGATAGGGTCACCGCACAGAACTCGGTCTGGCTCTCGATGATCAGGTCCTGAAGTTCCACCTTGGTCCCGCCGAGGAAGCCGACGGCCCCTTGGGTGCGGGGCGTGTCAATGCTCAGGAAATGCTGCTGGTAGTCCAACGACACCTGCCCATGGTCGCTGCGCAGGCGCCCCGCGGTCTGCTTCAGCTCCGCCAGGCCCCACTCGCCGGCTTTGGCCTGGAAGCGTTCGTAGAAAGGCCGTGGGTCCGGGGCGTCCTGGCTCGCCTTCACCCGGTTGCGGAGATCGCACCACGGGTTCGTCGAGGAGACCAGGCTCCGCGCCGCCGCCGCGTAATTGCCGGTCGCGGACAGGCCGGAGGAGACGACCACGTCCGCGCGGCCTTCATAGCGCTCGTCGAACAGACAGCTCTCCACCCGCGAAAGGTAGGGGAGGAAGCGGGACGGCAAGCTGTTCCAGGACTGGCAATTGAACGCATCGATCCGGGAATAGCCCACCTGGATCAGGCGCTTGGCAGCCTCGACGTCGTGGCGGTGGAAGAGCAGTGCCGCGGCGGGGAATTGCCCGAAGGTGAGCGGGTCGTTGTAGATGACGAAGGAACCCCGCAGCGCGCCTTCCGGCTGGCGGACCGCCTGTTCATTGTAGTGGGTTGCGGTGATTCCATCCCAGTCCTGCAGGCAGGCGTAAGCGGCCATCATCAACGGGCCTTCGCTACGGTACTGGTTCGGGTAGGGGAAGCCCCATTCGGTACAGAAGAACGGTTTGCCCGCCACTTTCGCGGCGGCCAGGGTCGGGATGGCGTCGCGCTGCCAGCTCGCGGCCTGGAGCGGATTCTCCAGCAGCAGGGCGCGATTGCGGACGGTCACCGGGTGAAACATCGAAGGATGGTCCCAGTAGTAGTGCTGGTCCGTGAAGTCCAGGGTGGCCACGGCGCGGAGATGGGCGGGGGATAGCGGCATGTTGGTGCCGCAGAGGGGAACCCGGAGGCCCAGGGCCCGGACGTGATCGCGCAGGGTGGTGTAGTAGGCCGTCTCGACCTCGTAGTAGAAGAGCGCTCCATCACTGGTTCTGGCCGCGCCCAGGTTGCCGCTGTAAGGCCGGTCGGGTGCGCCGGGGCTGACCACCGTTTTGGGGAGTTCGACGGTGCCGACGGCGGGGTCCTCCGCCGCGCCCAGCCCGGTTTCGCCCGCCGCATTCGTCCAGTCCGCCGCCAGCTTCGCCCGGTCGCCGTACCGGGCCAGCAGCCAGCGGTTCCAGCGGGCTTTCAGGTCCAGGATGTACGATGGTGGCGGGGTGTGCGAGGTCCACGAGCCAAGCTGGAAGATCCCGTTCTCGTTGGTCAGTTCCACCAGGACCAGGGCGGGTTCGTCGACGTAGCGATTGCCGGTGTAGGGGTTGAGGTGCGTCAGGATCTCGGTGGCGTACTTCTTCTGCAACTCGATCAGGCGTTCGTCGTACATCGTGGCGATGGCGGCCCCGCCGATGCGGTAGAACTGGTTGGCGTCGCGGACCCCGTCGCCCTCCTTGAAGCGGCGGTAGGTGAGCAAGTCCATGTTGATGTAGATGCCGTTCTTCTTCAGTTGTGCCACCAGGTAGTCCAAGCGGTCGAGGCGAGACGGGGCGATGGTCAGCGTAGTGCCCTGGCTGACGTCGAAGATGCCCTCGAACTTGCCCGTCTCATCCGCCATGGTGCCGGAGGTGTCGTGGATGTGGATGCGGGCGATGTTGCAGCCGAACTTGGCCATCCGGCGGGCAATCTTCTCTGCCTGTTCATGCGTGGGGTAGCAGGCGTTCCCGGTCAGGTTCGCGCCCCAGAACCGGCCCCGGGTCCCGTCCGCGAAGTAGAAGTGTCCGTCTCGCGCGGTCAGGAAGCCGTGCTTTCCCGCGGGGGCATCGAGCAGGAAGGACACGTCGGTCCAGCCGCTCGAGGTGTCATCCCAGGCGAGGTCGAAGGGGAACCACGTCGCCGTGTCGGTGGCGACCGCGGGCCGTTCGGTCCTGGCCAGGGCTGGCGGTGCGTCCGAAGCGGTGACGGCCACCCAGATCGGCACCGCGTCGGTACCGGCGGAGATCAGCGCGATCTCCTCGATCACCTCCGAGTACGGGTTGCTCCAGGCGAAGACGGTCAGCCCCACGGACTTGCTCACCGCGTTCGGCCCGCTCCAGCCGACCACGCCTGCGGTCGTGTCCTTGGGGGTCCACCAGTCGCAGGTCTCGACCCCGGCGCGCAGGGGTATCTCGACCTGCCGACCGCCGCGGAACCGGAGCCGATACTGCCCGATCAACTGGCTTGGGGCCTTGGTGAACGCGCAAGCGTGGAGGAAGTAGAGGGTTCTGGCGGTTTGCCCCACGGGGACGGTGAAGCTCGCCGGGAAGGTCGGCCTGGCGGCGCCCCTCGCCACCAGGCACGAGCGTCCGCCATTGGTGGCCGGGTCGATGAGGTCGAACGGGATCCCGGCCAGGGTCTGCCGCCCGAGCGGGAGATTGCGCATGTCGTTGGCGCCCTGGTCGGTCCAGCCGCCTTTGCCGTCGCCCTCGATCTCATCCCGGAACCCCATATTGGCGGCGGCGCGCAGGTCGATGGGGGTGAAGCCCGCCACTCCGGCAGGCCCGATCCGGAAGGCGACCCGGATCGAACAGGAGATATCCTTGCCGCCGGCTGCGGCATTCTGCTTCTGGCTGAACCAGTAGTGCCCCTTTCCCCAAGGCAGGTTATGGATGTCGTTGAAATTCCAGCCATTGCCATCGCGGCTTGACCACACGTCGGTGGGAGCGTCGGCGCGCACCGCCGACAGGTCGAAGACCAGCCGGCCCAGAGGAGTCGTCACGGCCAGGCTCTCCACGTCGGCGGCGACGGTCGTTTCGCGGTTCTCGGCGGTGGGGCGAATGGTTGACTCGCTCGAGAGCAGAGAGGTCCACACCTTGTACGGCATCTCGGACAAGAGGGCTTCGGGGACTCTCAGGTAGTAGTCCGCCACCGCCGCACCCGTCTTCCCGTCAACCGTGTAGTCCAGCTCTATCGCGACCTCGTCCCGCAATACGGATACCTGCTTGCGCAGGGTCAGAAACCCCGCCTTTTCCAGCTTTGCGCTGACGACCACGCGATCCGCCGTAGCGTCAACGCTGAGGGTGGGCCGGTTCTCGCCGCCGGGGTAGAGGCTCTTCCACGCCGGGTCATAGACCGCGAACCCGTCCTGCCAGATGGCGGACCCCTTCCAGGAGACTCCGGCGTTCCCCTGCGCATCCAGCACCAGGGCGAGGTCGCCGACCCGGTATTCCGCGCCGCGCAACGAGCCACTGCCGGCGACCAGGAGGGCCGCCAAGCCGATGACGGCCAGCACCCCGAGGGGGAGTCTGAGGGGCTTGATCATAGTCGCTACTCCTGCTTGTGGTGGTGCGGGTCGTCGGCCAGGCGTAACCCGTAGCCATGACCGACAGTACCGCTCTCAGCGAACCGGCGCAAGTACCCTGGGCGCAGGTCAGTTCAGTAGGGGCTTCTGTTTCGATCGTCTCCGCCTCCGGCGAGCAGAACGGGTCACGTGACTCTTGGGGGAGACTTCCGGCGGGAGGTGTCGCGAAGGCCAGACGCCGCGGAGCGCTGAAAGCGCGGC
>CAILKC010000551.1 GCA_903834675.1 uncultured Victivallales bacterium
GCGGTGGCTTGACACCGCTTTCCCAGGCCGCGCCGCGGCCGTCCCCGGACCCTGTCACCGTGCCCGGCCAAAGCGGCGTCGAGTCGGCTCGCTGCGCTCACGACCCTAGCGGGCCGCCGCAGTCCAAAGCGGCTGCGCCGCCACCTCTCCCCGCCCGTCTCGCCGCGGCCCACGCCGCCTACGACTCCACGCTGGCCCGCATGATCGCCCTGCAGGAGGAACTGGATTGGGAGTGCTATGCGCTGTACGGGCTGCTGCCCGCGGCCGACGCGGCCGCTGTCAGGAGTCCCGCCTTCAGGCGGTCCTTATCCGCTCCCCAGACGCCGGCTGAAGCCGGTACTCCTGACCTGGGGTCCGAGGAGCAGGGGCCGTGCCTGTTGCCGCCCCCCCTCCACCTCGGCGAACGCGCCTTCGAGATCGTCCTGGCGCGGCGGATGGCCGCGGGCGAGGAGCAGACGAGCTGGTTCGAGCGGCATGGTTCGACCCCGATCACCGACTTGCCCGCCGCCTGGCCGCCGGAGTGCCGTGCTGTGGTCGAGCGCCGTATCGCGCTGGTCGGCGAGGACCGCAACCTTGGCCTGATTGAGCGCCCCGAGCACAAGCGCCGCTGGAATCTCGACCCTTGGGACGAACAGCAGCAGCGCGCCCTGCGCGAGGGCCTCCTCGACCGCCTGGAGTCCTGCTTCGACCTCGATGGGCGGATGAACCTGGACCACACCGTCACCGCCGCGCCGGAGCTGCAGACTCCGCACCTGTTCAGCGCCGCCCGGCTGGCGGACCTGGCCCGCGCCGATGCGGCCTTCATGGAGATCGCCGAGGTCTACAGCGGCCGCGTCGACTTCGACGTGGCCCGCCTGGTCGCCGAGCTGGTCGCCGCCGAAAGCGTGCCGCTGCTGCCAGCGTTGCGCTACAAGCCCGCCGGCCTCGACAAGCGCCGCGCCTGGGAACGCACCTGGGACCTGCAGCGCCTCGAGGATGCCATCGAGGCGCTGTTCGAGCAGCAGCAAGGCAGGGGCGCTGCCCCCGCACCCCTGCCGGGGGACCGCAGGCCCCCCGGACCCCCCGATACTGGGCGCGGAGACGGCGGCCCGACGAAGCCGGGAGAGCAGAGCCAGAGCGCCATGTCCGGGCCGGCGTCTCCGCACCCGGTGGCCGGGCCTGAGATACAGGCGCTGGGGCTGGCGCCGGAGGCGGCCACGGCGGTGCTCCACGAGCTGCGCCAGGCCACGGCCATCGTCGCCCAGGCCAGGGCGAAGGGCATGGACCTGGCCAGCGAGCCGCTCCGCGCCCAGCTCGCTCCGCACCTCCGGGCGGCCCAGCGCGCCGCCACAGGCGACATCCCGGTGCCGCCGAAGTACAGCAGCGCCGACTTCCTCGGCGGCGACATCTGGCGCCTGCGCGGCAAGCTCGACGTGCCCAAGGAGCGCTGGGTGAGCTTCCCGCACTGCGAGGGCGCCGACGGCAGCCTGGTGCTCGCCTGGGCCGGCTACGACCACCTGCAACTCGCCCAGGCCATCGCTGAACACTACGAACTGGCCAAGCAGAATGAGGGCCGCACCCTCCTGCCGCTGCTGGTCGGCCTGGCGGAACTCATCCCCTGGCTGAAGCAGTGGCACAACGACCATGATCCCGTGTACAACGCCCGCCTGGGCGACTACTATGCAGAGTACCTCGCCGGCGAGGCCAAGGCGCAGGGCCTGACCCTCGATCAACTCCGCGCCTGGACCCCGCCGCCGGCGGTGCGGGGCCGGCGGGGGAAGAAGTAGGCGCGGGCAGGAAAGCGGTGTCGAGCCACCGCAGTCCAAAGCTTGGCCTGGTGGCCAGCGCGGTAGGGAACCGAGTCCGGGCAACGGCCGGACTCCTTGGACTGCGGCGGCTGGACGCCGCTTTCGGGCGGATGTCGGCCGGCGGCGGATCGAGTGTATGACAATTGGGAGTTGCATTCCCAAGTATCAGAAGATAGCGTGAGGCATGATCCCGCGAGCCATCCAAGCTGAGTTTGAGGTCTGCCGGCGTGAAGCCCCGGTGGTGGCGGTCACCGGCCCGCGCCAGAGCGGTAAGACGACGCTGGCGCGTACATCGTGCCCGAACCGGCCGTATGTGTCGTTCGAGGACCCGCTGGTGCGCGAGCGCTTCCGGGAGGACCCCAAGGGGCTGCTGCACGATTGCCGGGACGGGGCCGTGTTCGACGAAGCGCAGCGGGTGCCGGAGCTGTTCTCCTTCCTGCAGGGCATGGTGGATGAGCGACCGGAGCCGGGGCGGTTCGTGGTCACGGGCTCGCAGAATTTCGGCCTGGTGGAGCAGATCACCCAGAGCCTGGCCGGTCGGGTGGCTTTGCTCGAGTTGCTGCCGTTTGCGGCGGCCGAGTTGGAGTCGGGGGGCTGGCTGGGTGCGGATCTGGACACGGCGCTGTTTGCGGGCGGTTTTCCGCCGGTGTTCGACCGCGGCCTGCGGCCGGGGCGCTGGTACGCTGATTACGTGGCCACCTACCTGGAACGCGATGTGCGCCAGATCACCCAGGTGCATGACCTGGGGACGTTCACGCGCTTCCTGCGCTTGTGCGCCGGCAGCGTGGGGCAGCTTTTCAACGCCTCGCGGATCGGCGCCGACTGCGGCGTCGACCACAAGACCATCCGCAAGTGGGTGTCGGTGCTGGAGGCGAGCTACGTCGGTTTCCTGGTGCCGCCCTACCACGCGAATGTGCGGAAGCGGGTGATCAAGACCCCAAAGCTGTACCTGTGCGACACCGGTCTGGCCTGCCACCTGCTCGGCATCCAGGAGCCGGCGCAACTGGCGGCGCACCCCCTGCGCGGGGCGCTGTTCGAGAACTGGGTGTTCGCCGAGATCCTCAAGCACCTGCGCAACCGCGGATCGCGCCAGCCGGTGTACTTCTGGCGCACGCATGGCGGCCAGGAGGTCGACTTCCTGGTCGAGGACGCCGGTGGGCTGATCGGGGTCGAGGTCAAGTCGGGCATGAGCGTACGTCCCGAGGCGGGCCGGTTGCTGACGGACGTGCTCCAGGAGTGGGACGGCCGGCCCCGGCGTGGGACGATCGTCTACGGCGGCGCGGAAACGGCAACCCTGGCCGGGTGCAGGCTGCTGCCCTGGCGGAGCGTCGGGCGGCTGTGGGAGAACCAGTAACGCGATCGGAAAGCGCGGCTAGGTGAAGGAGACTCGGGGATGGGTGCAAAGCTGCAGGGACTGACGCTATATGGCTACAAATCGTTCCCTGGCATTCCCGAGGGTGCTGGTACAGATGCACGACCTCCGGGGTGTCGCGTTGCGTTCGCCCCTGATGTGACCGTTCTCATCGGCGCCAACGGCGCGGGGAAGAGCAACCTGGTGTCTTTCTTCAAGATGCTGGGATACCTCGGCAGCAACGCCTTGCAGGAGTACGTCGAAACGCACGGTCGCGCCAGGGGGCTGCTGCACTTCGGACCGGCGGTGACGCGAAAAGTCGAGGCGCGCTTGCAGTTTGAGGATCTGGGTCACACCGACTGGTACACCTTGCCTCTCGGGTTCGGTGAGCCAGACAACCTAGTTGTGCTGAATGAGGTGATTGAATGGCAGGCTCAGGGAAGGACGCGCCCGTTCCACCACAGCTATCCTCTGGGCGGTCGCGAGAGCTACCTTCCCCAAGCCGCGCAGGGCGCCGACAACGCCGCGAAGCCGGCACGTGTCGTCCTTGATCTCCTGCGCGGCTGCAAGGCATTCCAGTTTCACGACACGTCGCCGACGGCTACGCTTCGACTGAGCTCTTACGTGCAGGACTGCAAGTACCTGAAGCACAATGCCGGAAACCTCGCCGCCTACCTCTACTTCCTCAAGACGCAGTATGAGGCCTACTTCACACGAATCATCAATACGGTTCGCCTGGTCTGCCCGCAGTTGCATGACCTCGAACCTGAACCCTCGCCCTTCAACCTGGCCGAGGTAACCCTGAACTGGCGTGACAAGAGCCAGCCCGACTGCCTCCTTGGCCCGCACCAGTTGTCTGACGGGACGCTGCGTTTCATCGCGCTGGCGACGCTCTTCCTGCAGCCGAAGGAGAAGCTACCCCCTGTGGTGGTAGTGGATGAGCCGGAACTGGGCCTGCATCCCAACGCCATCGGTATTCTGTCAGGACTGGCCCAAAGCGCAGGAGTGCATTCGCAAGTGATCCTCGCCACCCAGTCGCCGACTCTCGTTAGCCATTTCGAGTTGCGCCAGATCCGGCCAGTCGAGTACCACGGCGGCGCCAGCAGGGTGCTCGATCTGGCACCCGAGGAGTACGAGCACTGGCTGGAGGATTTTACGACCGGCGAACTGATGGAGAAGAACGTCCTGGGCGGAGGCCCGAGCCATGAGTAGAGTCCTCCACGTTGTTGCCGAGGGCCATGGCGAGCAGGATTTCCTGTGGCAGAGCGTAATCCCGCACCTGGGCAGACTGGGGGTTGAGGCGCGCCCTATGCTGGTGGGGAAGACCGGTCACAAGGGCGGTGTTCGTCCCTGGTCCCAGGTTCGTGACGATGCCTGCAGGCTCCTCAAGATGCATCGCCATGATCGGCCCGTATACGTGTCCACCCTGTTCGACTACTATGGGCTGAAGAGCGACTGGCCAGGGTTCACACAAGCCAGAGCACTCCCCGTGCCGGCCTCACCGGCGAGCAGAGCGTTATGCATTCAGACGGCTCTTCACGCGGATGTATGCCAAGCGCTGAACGCCAACTTCAACCCAGCCCAGTTCATTCCCTACATTCAGATGCATGAGTTGGAGGCGCTCATCCTGGCGCAGCCAGACAAGCTGAAAGAGGAGTTCCCCGACCGTTCGACGGAGGTGGAGGCCATCTGCGAGTCTATCGTGGGGATGGATCCAGAGGCGGTCAACGACGGTCTGGACACGCACCCTGCGGCCCGGATCATCGCCCAGATCCCCGAGTATGAGGGACGCAAACGCTCAGCCGCGGCCAACGTTCTTGCCGCCATTGGGTTGCCGACCATCCGCGGGCGCTGTCCCCTGTTCGGTGCCTGGCTGGCGCAGTTGGAGACGATTTGACGTTGGAAGGCGGCGTAGACCTGGACCGCCAACGAGGTGTTGACTGATGCCTGAAGCACGCTACATCCGCGACCTGCTCGACCTGCCGGCGCAGGTCAACAAGGGCGACTTTGTCCTGAACCTGGCCCGCGGAGTCGACGCCGAGCACGCGGGGGGCACGCTGGGCACCTACGTGGTGACGCCGCAGCTCGCGGGGTGCTTCGACCAGGCGCTGGGGACGATCCAGGGCGCCTTGGCGGCGCAGGCGAGCAAGGCCTGTTACCTGCACGGCAGCTTCGGCTCGGGCAAGAGCCATTTCATGGCGGTGCTGCACCTGCTTCTACAGGGCAACCGCGAGGCGCGGGCCATTCCCGAGCTGGCCGCCGTAGTGGCCAAGCACAACGCCTGGACCCAGGGCCGTAAGTTCCTGATGGTGCCCTTCCACATGATCGGCTGCCTGAACCTGGAGCAGGGCATCCTCGGGCGCTACGCCGAGTACGTGCGGCAGCTCCACCC
>CAILKC010000552.1 GCA_903834675.1 uncultured Victivallales bacterium
CTCCATCCCCTTGGACCGCCCGGGGCCGCCCGGGCAGTGGCCGCGGGCCGCGGCCGCTCCATCCCCTTGGACCGCCCGGGGCCGCCCGGGCAGTGGCCGCGGGCCGCGGCCGCTCCATCCCCTTGGACCGCCCGGGGCCGCTATCGCAGTCGGTGCTGCCGTCGATCTCAATGCCGATACCCCGAAGGCGGCGACCGTCAACCGTAGCTCGCCTGACGCGACGATACCGCGTGCCCCAACGGGGTTGCGTCCCAAAGCCCAGGGTTGCGGCGATCTTGCCGCTACCCTGGGTCAGGCGTGGCGATGGCCTCCTACCCCAACGGGGTTGCGTCATGGCACCGCGACGCAGCCCCGTTGGGGCAGGATAACCCAGACGCACCTGGCTCGCCACGCCCCCGCAAGACCAGCAAGAGCCTCCGCTATCAGGCGGGCGGCGCGGCCAACAGACTCGCCAGGCTACGGGCCAGGGACTGCAGGGCCTCGGCACTCGGCAGGGCCACCGTCAACCGCAGGACGCCCTTATCGTCCTTCTCGATGCACTGGGCCAGACTCCGTTCGATCTCGCTGGCGGCCTGGGCGGACTCTGGCGTTTCCGGCGCCTTGGGCAGCAGTTCGCCCATGAAGGCAAAGGCCGCGCTGAGCAGTTGGCCACCGGCGGCGGCGAGCCGTTCCCGCCGCTCGGCCAGGGCCTGCGTTTCGGCCACGACCCGCTCCTTCCCGGCCAGGTCCTTCGCGGCGGCCGGCTTCTGCCCCAGCAGCACCTCCAGACGGCGCTTGAGTTCCTCCATGCCGCCCTGCAAGTCCACCCGGGTGACGTCGGTCGCCGGATCTAGCGCCGCCAGCGCCAATTCGTGCTTGGCAGACAGCGTCCCCAGCAGGTTCTCCTCAAGAGTGTCCTCGGTGACCAACAGATAGACCTGCACCGGACGCTGCTGACCCATGCGGTGCGCCCGGGAGATGCGCTGTTCGAGCACCGCCGGGTTCCACGGCAGGTCCACATTCACGATGGTGTTGGCCGCCTGCAAGTTCAGACCAACAGCGCCGGCATTCGTGGTGATGAAGAAGCGGCACTCCGGCTTCTCCTGGAACTCCTTCACCAGCGTGGCCCGCTGTTTCTGCGGCACCTTACCGTCGAGCCTTACGTAGCCGATTTGCCCCTCCTCCAGGATCGGCTCGATCACGTCCAGCATCGAGGTCCATTCGCTGAACAGGATGACCTTGCGACCCGCCTCGGCCGCGAGTTCCGGCAGTAACCCCCGCAGGTGTTCGAGCTTGGTCGAATGGCCGGGATACTGCTTGTCGACCAGGAAGGTGCCGTTGGCGCACATCCGGCACATCAACAAGGCCCGCTGCAGGCGCAGCAGGTCCATCTCGGTCAGGAAAGCCTTGCGCACGATGGAGGCCACCGTCAGCATGTGCCCGCCGTGGACCTCGAGCTGCTCCTTGGTCGGCGTGATGCGCATGATCTCAGTGCTGCGCAACGGCAGATCGCGCATCACCATCTGCCGGGTGCGGCGCAGCAGGATCGGCTTGATCAGCGCCCGCAGCGTGTCGAGGTTCTTGTAGCCCAGTACCTTGCCCCGCTCATCGGCAATGCGGAACGTGTTCAGGAAGCGGAAGGCCGGCCCCAGGCGGCGCTCGTCGATGAAACTGACCACGCTGTAGAGCTCCTCCAGACGATTCTCCAGCGGGGTGCCCGTAAGGACCAGCGCAAACGGCGAGCGCAACCCCTTGACGATGCGGGTCGTCTTCGCCTCCCAATTCTTGATGCGCTGCCCTTCATCGAGGATGATCAGATCCCAGCGGGTGCGCTCGATGGTCGGGATGTCACGCATGACCTGCTCGTAGTTGACCAGGGTGAAGAACACCTCGTCGCCGTACTGGGTGGCGCGTTCGGCGGCCGTGCCGGCCACCAGCTGGCAGGACCGGGAAGAGAAGCGCTGAATCTCACTGCGCCACTGCGACTTGAGTGATACCGGACAGATCACCAGAACACGGCTGATGCCTGCCTCTCGGGCCAGCAACTCCGCCACCCCGACGCCCTGAATGGTCTTGCCCAAGCCCATATCGTCGGCCAGAACCGCCCGTCCGGCGCCCACGGCAAAGGCAATCCCATCAAGCTGATAGGGCGACAGCTCGGCCTTGAGCAGCCCCTGGCGCAGCGGGTGCGTCGCCGGATCGCGCCGGATGTCCGCAACGCGCACCGCGATGCGGTCCCGGTAGAGCCACTGCTGGATGTACTCCTCGGCGTCAGGGTAGACGGTCACCCGCTGCCCGCCACGCTCAAGCTGGCTCACCGCACTGAGCAGCCCATGCACATCGCTCAGCGCCCGCCCGGCCAGCGGCCGGGCGATCGGCCCGACTCCCGCGGGCAGCGGCTCCGGCGTCAACAAGCGTAGTTCGGTCTCCCGCCCATAGCGCAGGTACACAGCAAAACCACCTGGGCGGTACGGAGTCCGCAGGGCTTTGGCCGAGAAATTCTTGGCCGCCCAGGCCTGAACCTTGAGGATGTGCTTACAAGTGCCCAGGGTGTTGGTGCGGAAATCGGGGCAGGAACAAAAGGAAACCCCGCGCTCCAGGCCACGAAGCGCCACCCGGTAGGTGCGGCCGGAGGCGCGATTGCTGACCGCGTAGTCGGTCCAAACCTGGCCGGAAACCGCGGCCTTGACGGTCATCTGCTCGGTTTCCGCCTTCTCCTGCCGTGCCACCAGGGCCGCCTGCTCCAGCTCCGCCTCGCTGAGGCTCTCGACCGGCACGCGCTCCGGCGGCGGCTTGGACAGCCCCAACGTCATCTTCTCCTCAAGAACAAGCACAAAGGCGGCGCCGACATGGGCGCAGGCATGCCCCCGGCAGCGAGAGCACTCCCAGGCGACTTCCTTCGGCCGCGCCGGATCGGGCCGTAAAACCACCTCCGCCTCCGGCAGACGCAACACCAGACGCTCCGCCTCCAAAGACACCTGCTCGGCAATGTCGATCTCGAACTTGCCGCCCTCGCGCAACAGCAGGTCCGTCTCGTCCCCCAGCCAGCGCTTGACGTCGCGGTAGCTAGCATGGGCCAGACGATCTTTGAAGGGGATCCCCCGTGGGCTCCTGGGCATAGACGTACTCCTTATGCAGGGCTATTGGATTCTACCACAACCACCTATTGCACCACCTCGGTAAAGAAGCCGTCAAAGGTCTTACCCCAGGCTCCCGGCGCGAGGCGCGTGCCGACGGCGGACGCCGGGGTGGCCAGCGGCCTACCCGAGGCCGCCTCGAGGGCGTGCCGCAAGGGACAGGTGGCGGCGGCCACCGCGTCGCCGCGGCGATAGCGCTCGAGCAGTTGCCGTGACTGTGCCGCGATCTGGCGTCGAACCGCGCGCCGCTCGCCCTTGACCCGCGCCACCTGCAACCGGTCGTAGTCCGACGTCTGGTGCCGCAGCCAGGCGAACAACGCCAGCTCGGCCTTCTCACGCAGGCTGAGCCGTTGCGTTCTGGCGACCGTGCCGCTGCCCACGGGAGTCGCCTGCGCGGCCACGGCGTCCGCCAGCCGTTCAGCCGTCTCCCGATGGCAAGGCGCAAAGCACAGAACCTGCAGCACCACCTCGCGGAACTCGGCCACGTACAGCCCCTGCTCGCGGTCGCGGCGCCGACGCTGTGCCAGTTGCCGGTCCTGGTACGCCACCGACTGCTGTTCAC
>CAILKC010000553.1 GCA_903834675.1 uncultured Victivallales bacterium
CAGGTCGACCAGCCCCAAGCCCATGGGCCCGGCGCTGGCCAGACAAGCACACTTGCCGCCAACCCGAATCCCCATCTGGTGCTCATAGGTGCCCGGCGGAATGTGATATTGGGCCTTGATGGCGCCGATGATACAACTCACTGGTTCGCTCAGCGACGCCATGAAAAAGGCGTCGCCCGTGTAGGTCAGCAAACAGTCCATCTCCATGACGCACGACGGGATGCGCACGTGCGTGGCATCGCCGCCGATGGTCGGAAAACTGTAGCCGGGAGCGTCGAGGGAGCCCTTGTACATCAGCGCCGGCTGGATGCCGAAGCGGTCGCCGCTGGCGAACTGGTGCTGCCAGCGCTTGCCGACCTCGAGAATCCGCCCCGAGAACTCATGGCCGATAATGGTCGGGTGGGTGGCGCAATCCTTGGGGACCCGTTTGTGCTCGGGCCCCTGTTTGGCAGCCTTGTGGCTGGACATGCAGATGGAGTCGCAGATCACCTCTGCCAGGATGCCATCCTCGCCCGCGGCGGGGAGTTCAAAGGTCTCCAGGCGCAGGTCCATCTTGCCGTAGATGCGCAGTGCAGTCGTCTTCATGACACCTCGGTGAGCCTGAAAGGTTTTCTTCAGCGATTCAAACAATCATCGTCAACGTAGTGCCAGCCAGCGCACTTGACCAGTCCCGTCCGGGTCGGATCAGGGCGGTTTCAAGAAAGCGCCGACGACAGGACTGCGCGGGTTTGGCGTTGCTCCCGCGTGGTTTCCATGAAGCCCACGATGCCAGAGCCAGTTTCGGGCGGGTTCGCGGTATTCCCGGAGCCGCATCCCCTGGAGGGCGACGAGCCCCCGGAGCTGTTCCTCGCCGGGCCGACATACGGCTCACAAGGCCGCTCGCCCTCCAGCCGACAACTCCACTGACATTACGTCGCAGGTCGGCAATCCGTCGGGGCGGTCTTTCGCAACCCGCACGGGCTAGCTATACTATGGCGCGAACTCCACGGGCAGAGGCGAGGCAGGCGGCATTGAGGGTGGCATGACGTTCCGCGAACTACAGGAACACGCCGAACAGTACGTGATCGCCATCATGGCGGGCCGACGGCACACGTCCTATGACCGCTGCTTCTGCGGGGTGCTGTTTTGCCTGTCCCGCCTCTACCGCGCCCTGGCGCAACTTCGTCTGACACTCTACAGCGAACGTATCCTGCGCCAGCGCATGCTGGGCTGCTTTGTCATCAGCGTCGGCAATCTGACCTGTGGTGGCACCGGCAAGACCCCGGTGGTAGAGGTATTTGCGCGAACCCTGGCGGCGCAGGGCCGACGGGTGGCGGTTCTGAGCCGGGGCTACCGCAGCCGGTCGCCGCCGCTCCTCGAGCAGGTCCGAGCTTTCTTCTTCAAAGATTACGACACGGCGCCCCCCCGGGTAGTCAGTGATGGTCGGCGGCTGCTGATGGACTCGGCGATGGCGGGCGACGAGCCGTACATGCTCGCCAGCAACCTGCCTACCGTCCGTGTCGTCGTCGACAAAGATCGCGTCAAGGCAGGCCGCTATGCTATCCAGGAACTCGGCGCTGACACGCTGCTGCTGGACGATGGCTTCCAGTACTTGCGGCTCAAGCCTCGCCTGAACATTCTGCTGATCGACTCCACCGAGCCCTTCCATAATCATCACCCGCTGCCGCGCGGGCTGCTGCGTGAACCCATCAAGAATCTGCGGCGGGCGGACTATGTGTTCCTGACCAAGTGCGAACAGGGCCGCTCGCTGCACCACCTGCGGCGTTTCATCCATCGCCACAACCCGCGCGCCGAGATCATCGAATGCACCCACCGCCCCATGTACCTCGAAGACGTGTTCAGCCGCGAACGGCGGCCGTTGGCGGATCTGAAGCAGCGTCGGTTGGCCGCCATCAGTGGCATCGCCGTACCGGCGAGCTTCGAGGAGTTCCTCCGTCGTCTCGGGGGTGATCTGGTCTATGCGGAGCAGTACGCCGACCATCACCGCTACCGTCAGCAGGAGATCATCGATTTCGTCAACCGTAGTATCAACAAGGGGGCGGAAATGATCGTCACCACGGAGAAAGATGCGGTGCGCTTTCCGCGGCTGGACCGCCGCGATCTGCCGGTGTATTTCCTGCGCGTCGAGATCGACATCTTGAGCGGCAAGGAGAACTTCGATCAGTGCATCGCCAGAATCTGCTTCCTCTAACGCCGTCAGTAGCCCACTTCAGCCAGGCGTTCGGTCGCAGGCAAACCAGGACTTCAACCACGGGTCTTTTGGCCTGCATTGACCACACAAGCGGGTGTGGGTTGTTGCCTTGATGCGGTTTCCGCGTACAGTAAGAGAGAATTGGAGACTGGTGTGTAGCCGTAGGCACTGGTCAAAGGTAGATAGTGGGTACGGCGGAACCGGCGAGTCGAGCGCGCCAAGCCGGGGATACAGAGGCCAATATGACCAGTATGACCCTTCGTCGCAGGCGTGGCTGGGCTACGTTCATTGCAGGGTTCACTTTCTTCTTGCTGGTCGGCGCCCCTTGCCGCGCTGTCACCGAAGGCACAGAGGTGTCCGAGCGCCGCATCGCGTTGCTCCGGCGCCTGGTGACGGAGCGCCTGGCCCAGGACGGGCTGGACGCCGGGACATTCGGCGTGGCGAAGGCCGTCCTGGCGGATTTCTTCAAGGCGGAAACGAAGTGCCCCACAGCCTTGACGCTGGCGGAGCCCGTGACCGAGGCGGACTGCCGACAGGCGGCCCGCAAGATGGGGCTGGACCTGGTGGCCAAAAAGTTCCCGGACTTGGACGTCGCCGCGCTGGAGGCCGAAGCGGCCAAGCAGTTCCCGGTGTACGCCGAGGGCGATATCGTCGAAGTGGAGTTCCAACTGAACCCGGCGCGGCGAGAGCGGCTACGTGGGCCCTATGAGGGACGCACGGCCAACTACATCGTCATCGGGCGACGTCAGATCATGCTGGCGGATCTGGCTGCCGTGGAAGGCAGCGCTACCCAGATTCAGATGTTTGATGTGCCGCGCAGTACGGAACTGCGGCGGAAGTTTGTCGAACAGAAGAAGCAGGCGTACGCAGAGGCACGGGAGAAGTACGGCGAGTCGGTGCGCCAGATTGCCCGGCGGGAACAGTACCGCCGCGGCGCCGAACAGAATGAGGAGCGCGGTTACCTATTCCTCGAGGGGGCCTGGAGTTCCGTGCGTGAGGCGGTGCCCAAGATCGTCGAGGCGGAACGCGCCAAGTTGCAGGCTGAGCAGCAGCAGCGTGCCGTGGCGGCCGCCGCCGCCATTCAGCAGGAGGCCGCGGCGCTCGTGGCCGCGGAGTCCGTGGTTGCCGACCTGGGCTCCCCCACCCGGTGGCGTGATCCTGCCGCCGAGCTGGCCGACCTGAGCGCGCGGGCGGAGGCGGAGCGCCTGCGCCTGGCGGCGGTCGCGGCCGAGGAAGCCCGTTTGCAGGCGGAGGCGACCGCGACCGCGGCGGCCGCGGCGGTCGCCGAGGCGACCCGTCTCAAGGCCGACGAGGCGGCCCGCCGGGCGGCCCCGTCGCCAACCGCTACGGCGCAGCCGCAAATGGCGCCGGGCGGCCTGCCCTGGCTCTTCATCGCGATCATCGCCGGACTGGTGCTGGCAGCGCTTGCCGGTGTGGTCTTCGCGGTCGCGCGACGCCGCGCCCGCGACCCAGCGAAGTTCTTCGAAGGCAAGGGCCGCGTGCAACGCGACTTCTGGGCCCTGGCGGATGCCGATCCCGAGCACTTCCGGTACGTTGCCTACCTCTTCCCAACCGTGTCAGCCGCACAGGCCGCATTGCTGCAACTCTCCTTTATGACGGAGGGTGCGGGCGGACTGTTGAAGTGTAGCCGCGACGTTGAGTTTGGGGTCTACCCGCATCAGGGCAAGGCCGTGGCTTTTGTCGGTGGCACCGATCTGCACTATGCTCTCTGGCGCGAGGCGTCCGCCGTGCTGCCTGAGCTTGCCAACGCCGAGTATTTCCGCGTCAGCGAGGCCCCCGACGTGATGCTTGAGATTCCGGACATCGAGCAACTGATGCGCGATGATAGCCTACAGGTCGAACACGTTGAGAACCGCGAGGGCGAGGGGAAGGACTACTCGCAGTACTACGTCTACCGCGCTCCGGACAAGCAGAACGCATTGGAGTTCCTGAAGCGCGCCAACGTTACGGAGGCGGGGGTACACGTCATCGTCCAGACACCGGAAGGCACCTGGGGCAAGGACGAGAACGGCATCTACCAGGAGTGAGCCTCGCTCCCGGTGGCGATGCGGCGCCTCAGGAGACCTTGCCAACCCGGATGTCGAGGTCTTCGCGGCGCTGCAAGCGGTCGACGCTGCCGTCCTTCACCCAGAGGATGCGGTCGGAGGTGGCCAGCATCTTGTGGTCGTGGGTGGCGGTGATGACCGTGACGCCGTATTCCTTGGAGAGGGAGCTGAGGAGATTGATGATCTCCTCGCCGGTGACCAGGTCGAGGTTGGCCGTGGGCTCATCGGCAAGGATGATGGCAGGGTCGTTGGCGAGGGCACGGGCGATCGCCACGCGCTGCTGCTGCCCCCCCGACATCTCATCGGGACGGTGGGTCAGACGGTGGCCCAAACCGACCCGGGTGAGCACTTCCTGCGCACGTTTCTCGGCATCGTGTGGGCTGAGGCCGCTGAACAGCAGTGGTAAGCAGACATTCTGCACCGCGTCATAGGCCGGCAGCAGGTTGTAGGACTGAAAGACGTAGCCGATGTGGTTGCCGCGGAAGTGGGCCAACTGGCGCGGGCTCAACCGCGTCAGGTAGACACCGGCGACCTCGACCTCCCCGCTGGTGGGACGGTCCAGCGCACCAATCATGTTGAACAGGGTGCTCTTGCCGGAGCCAGACGGCCCCATAATGGATAGGTACTCGCCGCGGTGGATCTCCAGGTCAATGTTGCGCAGAGCGTAGACCACGGTCTTGCCAAGATTGAACTGCTTGTTGACGCCCTGCACTCGGATGAGGATGTCCTGGCTCATGAATCCGATATCCTGTTGCGCTAGAACGGCAGTTTGATGGCAGATTTGCTAAGGAAGGTGATGCCGATGCCAAAGGTGGTGATGAGACCCATGCCGCAGCCGAACCCGGCACTGACCACGGGGATGTACTGCCGCCACTTGAGACCCAGGCGCTTACGGAAGTAGAACTGCCCGATGAGGGCGCCGATGAACTGGATGACGATGGAGTGCGGAATCGTCTGCCCCAGGCCGCGCACCACGCCGTAGGTCAGCATGATCGGCGCGTTGAAGAACTGCAGGACGCTGAACAGAAACACGCCAAACCCGCTGCCGCAGAAGAAGTACAACGGGTTCCAGGCCTGCTCAAACATGGAATACTCTCCCATGGTGGCAGAATACATGATACAGCGAGTCGCCGCGTCCAGTTCCCACATGCGCTGGGCGTAGGGGTAGGAAAACGACGGAATGGGGTTCAGGCCCCAGATGAAGTTCATGAAGAATAGCGAACTGATGAGAATGATGGGATAGAGGATGATCTGGGTTTTCCAGATGCTGGTAAACTTAGTGCCGGTCAGTTCGCACTGGCGGTAGAAGACGGTCATCATCCCATAATTGGCGATAGGCATGGGCACAAACCAGCAGGCTATGCCCTTGTAGCCCGAAAAGATCAAAGCGGCCTCGCGGATCATCGGGATCTCGACAACCTGACCGACCATCCCTTCAAGACGCGCGGTCACGTAACTGATCAGGGGCGTGTAGATCACCCCCAGGAAAATGAGAATCCAGAGGACGCGGAAGATGTCTCGATGCCACTCCCCGTGGTACCAGCGAAGCAGGCCGACGGAAAGACCGATGTAGATGCCCGTAACCACAAAGTAGCACAGAACGATGGCCCACCAGGGAATATCGCCGCGGCCGCTCGGGACAGCGTTGGACAAGCTATTCTGGTCCGCGCTGGCGCCGCGTATTCGGCGTTCATTGCGAGCATCAAGCAAGTGCCGCCCCACCTGCCAGAAACCGACGATGGCAATGGCTACCGCGATACCGATGGTGAAGCTGAAATAGAAGTCGACCTGGGTGTTGAACAGCGTGGCGATGGTGTCATCGCCGAACTTCCAGTTAGAGAGCAGTCCGACTTTGTAGAGGACAGGATTGGCGACCGCCGTGATGATCAGGCCGATGAAACTGCCCACCATCCCCCAGAACGGCATGACCATGCCGAAGATGAGATTACCAAAGTTCCAATCGATACCGGTGGCGAAGGCGGGCAGGTAACGCCCCGTCTTGCCCGTGAAGTCGGAAAACGGGATCGGGAATATCTGGATGGCCGTGCCCGTCAGCGCCCCGGAAAGGACCGGTAGGAGGAGATAGACGGTCCCAAAGGCCAGACCGATGGCGCCACCGATGGCGAAGACGCGCCAGCGCCAGTTCTCTTCCGCGCTCTTGGCCGCCTTCGCCTCGATGTCCTCGGCCATAGCCATGATCCCCTGCGCTCCCACGGGAGCCAGCGGGAAGGGCAGCTTCTCGATGTCGCTGGTGATACGGAAAAGCCCGTAGCCGACCACGGTGTTGGACAACTGGCTGAGGAACGTACCCACCACCGCCATAACCAGCACCGGGGCCCAGTCCATATGGAAGAAGTTGCGTACACCATACGACTCGGGGTGCTCGGTCGGGTTTGGTGCTACCCAGCGCGGAATCTCGTTGGCAATGCCGTTGGCGGCCGCGGCGTCGGATTGCACAAAGAACTGGTCCCACAACAGCCCCGACGTCCGTCCACCCGCCAGACCCAGGCCGCCCATCATCGAACCGGCCATGAAGAAGAGCACAAATATCTCGCTCTTGTTGAGGTGCTTATGGGCGCGACGGGCCACCTCAATGAAGAGGATGACGGTCACCCACTGAGCCGCACCGCCAATGCCGACGCCGGCAAGGAGACCCATGTAGATGGCGCCAGGCACCATCAGCAGGGCGACGAAGATAGCGCCCACCAACGACGACCAGCGGAAGCCCTCCTCGAAGGTGGAAGGGACCTCCATGATCCGCCGGAATTCTTCAAGTTCGCGGTCGAGTCGCCTTGCCATGCCTATGCGTCCTTGCGCTGGGGAGTCTGTGCAGCGGTTACGACGTCGCCCTGACCGAGCGCCGTCAGGGTGCGCTCGCGGTAGAGTTCCATAGTCTCGTGGGGAATGGAGCGCCAGATCAGGAACTGCTGGCGCAAGTCATCGAGGAAGACCTTGTTGAGGCGGCGCCAGTCTTTGGGTTGCCCCGAGAGGCGGTGGAGTACGACACGCACCTCATCGATCCCGGGAATCTCGCTGGGTGAACTGCGCAGCGCAAAGGTCTGGCTGACGCCCAGATCGAAAGGAGCCAGAGCGAGAGTAGCATCAAGCCCAAGCAAACCGCTGGGCTCCTTGGCCAGTTGGACGTTACTGGTCATGAAGCGTCCCAACCCGGTATCGGTGTGGTTGCCGAAGTGCTCACGCAGGAAACTGACCACGCCGGTAATGTCGTAGGCCGAGACCGTGAAGGGGAATACCAGATCGAGGATGTCGCCCTGGGGCGGCGGGGGACGCCACATGCGCATGAGCCCGGGGTTGGCGCTCCTTGAGGCCTTGACCGCGGGGTAGATGGCCGAGACCAGGACGGTTGCCATAACCAGCAAGATGGTCACGATGGTGTTCGTCGAACTCATGTTCATCTCGGGCACGCGCACAATGCCGTACTCACTCAGAATCCCCAGTATCTTCAGGGTGCCCTGGGCCAGAAGGTAGCCCCCGAGTCCGCCGATGAGCGAGTAGACCATGGACTCGGCAAAGAACAGGGTGGCGACATGGCGCGGCGCCAGCCCCAGAGCGCTGAAGGTATAGATCTCCTTCTGACGATCGGCGACCGAGCCCAGCATGGTGCCGAAGATCACCAGGCCACCGAGCACAATAGGGAAGAACAAGTCCTTGGCGCCGCTGGCCTGCAGGACCGTGCCGAGCAGATGCCGATAGACGCCATTGTCGCGCGTCGCGGGGATGGGGAAGGGAAGCATGCGCGCCAGATCCTCGGCGACCTCGACGGCTTCGGTGGTGTCGCGGGTATACACCATCAAACCGTAAAGGCTGGCGCCGAGAGACTTAGCCGTCTCGGCGGAAACCACGACCACCTGGTCCACGGGAAGGCTGGCCCAGTTGCGCTGGGTCATCATCTCAACCTCCTCGTCATTCTGGGTGGTCTGCTGGGTACTGCTAGCCTCGGTGAAGTCTGCCGGCAGGATGCTGCTGGTATCCATGTCCTTGGCCGCGGAGACGCGCACGGCGTCCAGCAGTTGCCCGACCGTCAACCGCCGCCCCTTCATCAGAACCTGATCCCCGGGCTTGACCCCAAGCGTGCTGGCCACCGCGCTGGTAATGAGCACGGTAGTATCATCGAGAGCCCCGAAGAACTGCTTCATGTCGGGGCGTTGTCCGAGCTCGATGGGATCGATACCGAGGACGCCCTTGATGGTAACCGGCTTACTGGCGTCGCCGCAACTGACCAGTTGGCCCGGGTCGTTCTGGGTCCTGGGCGAGATCCACAGCCGCCGACAAACCACTAGGCGCTCGGCCCAGCGGCCCTTGATAATGTCGCGCAGGTCCTCGCTCAGCGGCTGCCAGTTGACGTTGTGTACGAAAACTCCCGAGTACGAGGGGTTGGGGGCGCTGAACAGGGTGACGATACCGTACTGGGTGCCGAAAGAGGCAAAGCACAGAATGGTGAAGGTCAGCAGCACGATGGTGATGGCGGTCAGGGCGGTGCGCAGGGGACGACGGCGCATGGTGGAGATGCCCATCTGCATGGCGGCCAGGAAGGTGCTGACGCTGGAGACATCCGCGGCGTGGACGGTGGCGGTCATCCCCTGCAGGGCCTTGAGTTCATACTCGAACTTGCGCATGATGATGAAGATCACCATGGCGCTCATGACCAGAATGGCGAAACCGAGGAAGATGATGATGGGCGTGTTGGCAATGGCAAAGGCGGGATGACTCAGGTAGAGGATCATAAAGGTAACGGCGAAGAAGAAGCCGAACCAGCAGATCTGCCGGTAGACCGTGGCCGCGCCGACCACGACGCGTTCGACCGCAAAGGCGAAGGGCACCGACAGACCGAGGAGGATAAGCACGGCAAATACCAGGTCGTCAAGCATGCTACGCACCTTACGATACACCGGCTGCGAGGCCCAGAACGAGCTGGTGACGAGAGACTCCCGGCGCAGTGGCGAGGTCTCCGCGCGGGACTCGATGAGGATGTCCTCCGAACGGCCATGCAGTTCGGCTAGGCTGCTGTCCTGGATGCCCTTGCTGCGCAGGATGGCAAGGCGCGATTCGTTGAGGCGCCAGAGATCGGCCGACGAACGGGCGGGCACATCGATCGTCGGCGGGATGCCGGTCATCGCAAAACCTTCGCCGATCGGATCCTTGATCTCTTCCTTCTCGTCAAACACCTCGGCGCCGCTGTTGAGGCCCACCAACTGGCGCAGGCTGAAAAGCTTGACGCCGCGCTCGCGGTCTTCGCTGTACCACGCCACCATGCCGTCGGCGGTCTGGGTGTACGACTTCTTGCGATCAAGGTCGGCGTTGGCGCGGGCGCCAAGGACCTTCACCTCTTCGCCAGGCAGCTTCTCGGTGCGCAGTTGCGGGGGCAAGGCTGCCTTGCCCTCTTTGCAGCGGAAGACGTTGAGCCGCCAACGGACCGTCTTGAAGGATTCGATGTCCGAGACCTGGGTCACCTGTCCCTGGGGATTGAAGATGGCGGCAAAGCCGCCGGCGACGGCCCACATACCCCAGCCACCTTTGACCGGTCCTATGCCGTACACGCCCGTGCGGCTGGTGCGCAGGATCTGGAAGTCGTCAAACCCGGCCGGCTTGGACGGGGCGTAGGCCAGAGAGTAATTCGGGCGGAGTTGGAGCTGCACCGCCGCGCTGGGCATAGGCGTATTGGGGATGGAACTGCCGGGGAGAAGACCCATCACCATCGGCCCACGCACCATACCATCCTTGAAGGACGGGGTCACGTACTCTTTCGAGGCCACGATATTGCGCCGTAGCGACAGGCCAGGCTGATTGGCCACTGCGGCCTCTTCCTGCGCACCCGCCCCGCAGAGCAGAAGCCCGATGTCAGCGGCCTGTTTTTCGATGATGTCCACCTTCAAATTGGCCAGGGTATCGTCGGGAGTCCCCTCGCGTGCCAGGCTTTCCTGGGCGGTGCCGAGGGCGAGGTTGTAGATGCCCGACAGCCCCGCGATCTCGCCGCTGTGAATCAGGAAAGGCGTCCCCCACAGCACGCGGGTCTGCGGCAGATTCTGGTTCGCCGAAGCCGCCAGGAAGCGCGTGCCGGTGCCGTCCGGACCACAGTAGGCCTCGTGCGCCTTGAGGAAGGTCGACTGGATCTTGCCGTAGAGGCCCCAATGGTCTTCGCTGGAGCGCAGGGAGGATTCACCGCCGATGATGAGGCCCCAGGTTGCGGTCGTGTCACCAAGCATCAGCGAGGCATGCAGGCCAATCCAGGCGTTGCCGATGAGCAGGAGCATGGCCTCATCAGACTCCAGGGTGGCCAGCTCCTCCTTCATTTCCTGTTGCCGGAGACGGATGTCCGAACGGAAGGACTCGAGGACGATGGCGAGTTTACCGCTGACCAGGGGACTGAGGTCAGGTTTTTCCTTGCCGCCAAACTGACGCTTCAAGCGCCCCAGAATGCGTTGCAGGTCGTTCCAGGCATCCTTCTCTGGCTCAATCTCAGTGTCCACGGTCTTGCGCATGTCATCAAGGCGAGCCTGAACCTCCGGCGGCGGCGTCTCGCCGCGCTCCCGGTACTGTTTACGCATGAGATTGGCTTCGTCACGTATCTTGTAGGATCTATCCTTGAGCATGTAGGCATGCCCCTTGGACTTGTCACCCAACCGGTCGAGCAGTTCCCGCCGAACCTTGCTGATGTCCTCGAGTTCGGTCTCGTAATCGGCTTCGAGGGCGTCGCGGACCGTACGAAATGCTTCCTTCTCAACGCGCTTCACGGGGGGCGCCCCGGCCTGGCCAAGAACCACGGGCTTGATGACCTCGGCGCCCTGATCGAAAACGGTCTTGACCTGCAGGCAACGCGCTGCCAATTCGAGGCGGAAAGCGGCCAGAGCGGCGGTGGTGTCGCTGCGGGCCTCCACCTCGGCCTGTTGCCGGAGTTCAACCGCCAGTAGCTGCAGGGCGGCGCTGCCATCGCCGGCCTTGGCGGCCAGGGCTTTGGTCACCGTCTCCCGTACCTTGGGCACATTTTCGACGGTGCCTTTCCTCTCGAGGGAGGTGAAGGGGCCAGCCGAGAAGAAAGCGTCTTCGCCGCGGTGCTTATCGATGAACTTGACCACGCTGAGTCGGGAGCGGACGTCGGACTCGGCGGCCAGTGGTTCGGGGCTGTTGGCCAGGCTCATCAGCTTACCGAGGAAGACGTTCTCGTCCTCCCAGGACTGGCGCCGGGTCTTGACGGTATGGTCCGTCTTCTCGGTTTCCAGAGCGCGGTAGAACGCACTGACGCCGGCGTGACCGCGGGCCTGGTTGTCGAAGAAGGCGAGCAGGATATGCCGTCGCGGCCGGTGCAGCTTGATGGTTTCCGCTAGCTGCAGCAGGGCCGCGCAGTTGGCGGCGCCGCGCGCCCCGGGTGTCAGGTTAGGCACCTCGCCGAAGGTGTCGAGGTTGGCCGCCAGAATAATCAACTCCTCCTTCTCCTGGTCAAAGATCGGATCGGTGCCGCGGAAGTAGGCAAAGAGGTTGCGGCCGGTGGCGCCCTGCCAGACGACTTCGCTGTGAATGACCGCGTCCTTGCCGTCGGGAAGGTCCGCCGCCGGGCCGTTGTAGTAGAAACGGGGCAGGTTCGTGCTGCACTCGACATAGTGCGCGTGCCGACTCTCCGCCAAGCCGCTATGGGCGAAGATGACGGCCTGGGCGCCGAGGCGGAAGGCTCGCAGCCAACTGTCCCCGGTGTTGTAGTCCATGACCGCGATGGCGCCGCGCACGGACATGCGGGCAAAATCGTCGGCGGTGGCCATGCCGACATGAACAATCCGGCCGCTGACGCCGTCACTCGGCGTCACCGGCGGAATGATACCATTCGGGCGCACGGGTTGCAGAGGCAGGGGCGTGGGGCTGCCTGCCACCAGCACGTCGCAACGCTGCACGACCGTCTGGGTGACGGGGAAGGGCTGTTCGATGACCTGGTCGGGCCCGATCTCCTTCAGCCGCCCGATGATATAATCCGCGGCGCGCGCCGCCTCCGGCGTGCCGCTGAGGCGATGCGGCGTCGCGGTCAGGGCCTCACAGTCGGGGCGAAAGGCAGCCGCAGCGGGACGCAGGCCGAGGGTAACGGCCAGGATCCACCCGCCCAGCACGATAGGCCAGCGGACAAGGCATCTCAGGCTCATGAGCGATGGCGCTTTCCGGTTGTCAGTCAGGTCTCTCATCATTCCGTCTCGCCGCCGATGCTGCCGACCTCAATATGCACCTCGTCGCGCCGAGCGATGCGTTCGATCTGGCCGTCGCGAATCCACATTAGCCGATCGCAGATGTTCAGCATGCGGTGGTCATGGGTGGCGCAGATGATGGTCACATTCTGATCCTGGTTCAGACGCTGGAGAATATCCAGGATTTCCTGGCCAGTGCGCAAGTCCAGGTTGGCGGTCGGTTCGTCGCAGAGCAGAACACTCGGGCGGTTAGCGAGGCTGCGGGCGATGGCGACGCGCTGCTGCTGACCACCGCTCATCTCGATAGGGCGGTGGTGCCAGCGGTCTTTCAGCCCGACGATGTCCAGCAAACCCATACCACGCTCGCGCGCCTCATCGGGCATGACCCCGCCGAAGGCCATGGGCGTGGTCACGTTCTCGAGGGCGGTCATATACTTGATCAGGTTGTAGCTCTGAAAGATGTAGCCAATCTTGTGGCAGCGGAGGTAGGCCAGTTCCTCGGCCGTAAGCTGGGCCACATCGACCTCGTCGATGAAAACGCGGCCGGTGGTGGGGCTATCGAGAGCGCCGATCATATTGAAGAAGGTGCTCTTGCCCGAGCCCGAGGGACCCATGACGGAGATGAATTCGCCGGTGAGGATTTCCACATCGACGCCGCGCAGGGCCTCGGTGACGACGTCCTTCATCAAATAGCTCTTCTTGAGCCCGACGGTGCGGATGATGACACGGCCGCTGGGCTCGCCGCCGTCAACGATGGCGGCCGCCGCGGTGGGGCCGGAGATCTGGCTCTGCGTGTCTGTTTTGGCGTCCATGGTCTTCCGCTCGTCCGTCCAGACCGATCACTCGATGCGCATGGCTTCCATCGGCGCCAGCCGGGCCGCCTGGTAAGAAGGCAGCACCGCGGCTACGGCCGCCAATACCATACCCATAATGACGCTGGCGGCCATGCCGACGAGGAGTTCCCCGGCGGGCAGCGCGCCGACAAAGTTGATGCCGAAGGAGGCCAGCATGCGCCCCACGGCGATGAGTGTCCCGAGAATGGCGCCGATACAGCCGCCGACGATGCCCAAGAAGGAGCTTTCCATCACAAACATCAACATGATGAAGCCGTCCAGGGCGCCGAGACACTTGAGCGTAGCGATTTCCGTGAAGCGTTCGGTGACGGTCATAAGCATGGCGTTGCAGATGCCGATGCCACAGACGAGCAAGGAGACAAACAGCAACCACGCCAAACGTTCGCCAAGACCCATGAAGCCCCGACCGGCGTCCATGGTCAACCGCTCGGCCTGCAGCAAATCCGCGTTTTCCTTGCGGGCTTCCGCCAGGCTGACCAGGCGCTCCGGACTCAAGCCGGACGTCTCTACGCCGCTTTCCGTCAGGCGCGCCAGATAGCGGGCGGAAAAGCGGGCGCTGTCGAGGTACTTCCACAACATCAGCACGTTGACATCGGCGGGCATGACGTTGCCCTGTTGCGCCAGCAACTGCCGACACTTTTCGTTATCCATGGTCTTCTCAAGGCGGATGACATCCAGCAATCGCTTAGCCTGTTCGGTGACGACGGGCGCCACGCTTTGGGCGTCGAAGATAAAGCCCGCCCTCCGAACCGTGTTGCCGAAGTCGCCATCCGCGTTGGCCAGGGCCTCCAGCACGGATTTCTGACCCAGGCTGCCGCTGATCTGGGCAATGGCCCGACGCCGTCCGTCGAGCACGGCCTGGGCCTCGGCCAGAAGCTGTGGCGTCCGCTTCAGAAACTGCTCCAGGTCCTCAAACGAGGTGACAAAGCGCACAGACTTGATGTGTGACATCGCCAGACGGAAATCCTGCATGCCCTTCTCGGTGCGCAGGCGCTCGAAGATGCCAATGCCGCGGGCGGTGTGGATGGCAGAGCGGCGCTTGGCATAGTCGAGGTCAGCAAAGAAGGTGGTATAGGCGCTGGCCTGGACCGCATCTCGGTGGAAGGCGGTCATGCGCTCAGCGGCGAGACCGCCCAGGCCCTGCATCTCGCGGAAGCGGTCCTCGCCCGGCTGGAGGGCGGCCAGGTCGGTGAGTACGGACTCGATACTGCCCGGATTGGTCAGGCGAGCGCTCCAACTGTAGACCAAGCGCATCTGGGTGATGCGCTCGCGGGTATTGCTGGCTACAGCCCGCTTGATCAGGCTCTCGCCGAGGATGTTCATCAGAAACGCCACGGCCACCGCGATGACGGCCACCGTCACCGAGGCGCGGAAGAGGCGGTAACGAATGCCATCCACCGTGATCCGCACCGTGCGCGCCATGCCCAACCATGGCTGTTCCGCAATCTGGATTTGTTTCATGAGCGGTCCCGTATCACGATCGCCAACACCCCGCGCTGGATGAGCTTCTGCAGGTAACCGGTCACGGCTGCCCGCGCTTCATGGAAAGTCAGCCTGTGCTCGTCCTTGAAGCGATCCACGATCTCCTCCACCGTCAGCTTGCCGTCGCACCACTGCCAGACCTGGCGCCCCAACGCATCCAGCATGATCTCACGCTCCGCCGAGTAGGGCACTACCCACGACACCGGCGGAACCATCCAGGCCGGACGCTTGCGCTTGACGTATAAAGTGACGCCAGTCGAGCCATTTTCCACCGCTCTGGCGGCAGTATTTCGGGTGGGCAGGGCGCGCAGCATGCCACCCCAGTCCGCCTCGCGGCTCAGGTCGACCGCGTCGCTCACAGCGTTACCTCCACGTCGGCGCAGCAACTCAGGACGCCCGGCGGCCGGGCTGGCCGGTGGCGGTCGGCGCCACGATAAGCTTCACGACAAACCAGGTAGAGCCGCCCGTCGCGGGGGCAGATCCAGGCCGCGGCAGCGTACTCGCGGCGTCCCAGAAGCAGGTCAGGAAGACGGGGGATCTTACGTTCGGCCCGGCTCACCGCCACCGTGTGGCCGTGGTTGTCCTGTTCGCGCCCGAAGGTGGTGCGGAATCCGCGCGGCGTGCTGCGCCGCAGCCAATCTGGCACCGGCTCATGCAGCCACTGGGGCAGGAGCCCGCGCCGGGCAAAACGTTCCCAGGTGCGCCGCCGCTCCGAACTGAAGCTGAACTGGGCGCAGGCTGGATCCGCGCTGCAGTGCTCCAAAAAACTGCCGGCGGGAGTGAGCAAGTCCATGCCGAAGGCGCGCCAGCGGACCTGCCCCGCACGGGTTGGTTCCTCAGGCCGCACGGAGGCCAGGACCTGCGCCTCCGTGGGTTCGTGCCGGGTCTTAGGCCAGAGGAAGACCATTTCCACCAGGCAACTCAAGGGGGTAAAAAAGGCGCCGTAACGCGAGGTAGCACGCCGGTCCGGCAGGATGCCGTGGACCCCCTGCCAGCCGCCGCATTGGAGGCGCCGCGTGTCCTGGATGCCGTCCTCGTCCAGCCGCGAACGGTAATCGGTCAGCAGGCGCTCGAAATCGGGTGCATTAGGAACCACGCGCCAGTTGATCTCGAAGCGAAACTGGGTTCGGTCCGCGAAGGCGCAACGCCCCATCTGCGGGTTGCGGGTGAACTGCAGCAACTCCCACTCGTCGGGGAGCTCCACACGCAGTTGACGCCAGACCCAACTCTGCACGGGGCCTCCTTGCACCGGGGTGGTGGGCCAGAGAACCACGGGCGGTTACTGGCGCGACGAGGGGCCACTTTAGCAACCCGCGACGGTTTTACAACCACAGTGCGACGCGAGGTGGGTCGGTTTCATCCTCTGGTGCGAGAGGCCACCGACTCGCCGACCGTATCGGCCCCGGTCGGAGTGGCGGGCGGGGCAGCCCTGGGCGGCGCCGCCCACACGGTGTCAGGCCGCTCGGCGTTGCTGCGCCACAGGCACTCGTAAACGAAGGTGACCGGCCCGATGCCGATCTCGTCCCCCTGCCGCAACGTCGCCGTCAGCACGGCGGCGCCATTCAGTAGCGTTCCGTGTCGGCTGCCAAGGTCTCTGAGTCGGTGGCCGGTCGCCGCCCCCTCAACGCGAGCGTGCTGGTTCGAGACGCTGGGGTCGGGGATACAGATGCCGCAATCCAGGCCGCGGCCGAGGGTCAGTTCCGCGGCTTCGAGGTCGACCATCGTACCGCGCAGGGGGCCGCGAGTCGCCACCAACCGCGCCCGCCGCAGCTTCGGCTCGTCAACCACCTGGCGCAGGTTGACATCGCGCTGCGGAAACGGGATCGTGATGCCGTAGCGCTTGAAGGCGTACCAGATCTCCTTGTTCAGGTCGCTGCGGACCGCTGGAGCCGACTCGTAATTGTCGATGTAGACCCGCAACTCATAGAGCAGCGCCGAGTCGAGGTAGTCGAGGAAGTGGACCGTCACCGCCGGGCTCGGCAAGACGCCGACAACCCGGGACGCCGCCTCTTCCAGAGCGGACGTCACCAGGCCGCAGGGCGTCTCGTAGCCGACGCCGATCGGCAGCTTCAGCAGATGAGCCGGCGTCGGCAGATCGTAATTCGTCACCTTCTCCCGCACGCTCACATTGTTGGGAATGATGACGCAGTCATTCTCCCGAGTCCGCACGGTCGTGGCCCGCCAGGCGACGTTCACAACCTCTCCCTCGACCTCGCTGATCTTTACCCAGTCCCCCACTTTGAACGGGCGTTCGAGACTCATGACCACGCCTGCAAGCAGGTTGCTGAGCAGGTCCTGGACCGCTAGGCCGAGCACGATGGAGACCGCGCCTGAAGTCAGGAAAACCGGAGTCAGATTCACCCCAGGAAAGGACCAGGTAAGCAAAACCAGCACCCCGAGAAAGGTGACCACCGCCAGCGCCACGGCGCGAATCAGCGGCGGAACCCCACCGCGAGTGCGTTGGGCAGGTTCCGGCAGGGCCAGGCGCGCCACCGGGTAGAGAACAGACACGAAGACTAGGGAGAGGAAGAGGAACTTCAGTAGCGCCGTCGTCCCGGACAGGTGAGGCGCGGGGTGCAAAAGGCGCAACGCAGCCCAGCCGACGGCGCTCAGCAACATGAAAATGGGGACCATCCACGCCACATTGCGCACCACCCCCAGACGGACAAGAAGCCGCAGCAGAACACCGCCAAGGACGAGAACCAGCGTGGCCGCCAGGATCATCAGGCCGGGCTCGTAGCGGGCCCAGGACGGCGCTGCGGCTGGGACGTCCAGCGGGGCGATCGCCTCCTGGGCGCCAAGCGTAGGGCTGAACCACAGCGCACAGCCGATCAGAAGGGCTGCCGCTGAGAGCGCCAGGCGAGGTCTGAAGAGCATGTTTGGAGTCCCCTGCAACGGTCCGCTACGGATCACCTGGAGAACCTGGATACGAGGGTAGTCTGAAACCTGACTGCCTGGGCCCGCGCCGCAGTCACGGCGTGTCCACGCGCAACGCCGTCAAGCGCTCGCGAACCACGTCGGCATGGCTGTTTTCCGGGAACCGCGACTGCAGTTGCTCGTAGAGTTCGACCGCGAGCAAGGGTTCAGCGAGCCTACGGTCATACAGCCGGGCCGCCTCATACAGGGGCTCCGGACCGGCCTCGGGATCCAGTCTGCTCAGTTGCGCCAGGCACTCGGCAGCCAGGCGGTCGTTGCTCATCTCGGGCGGGGAGCAGACGGTGATGATGAGGCGCAGCGCCGCCAGCGCGTGCGGGGTGCCTGCGTACCGAGCCTGTACGGCCTGCAACTCGGTGACCAGACGCTGCTGGATACCGGCGGGGTAACTTCGCGTAGCGGTGACCTTCTTGACCGCCCGGATAACTTTGCCGATGACTGCCGTACCCTTGCTGACATCGGAGGCTGCCAGCTCCCATTCCGTGCGGATCTTACCGAGAAGCGCGTCGGGAACGCGCGGCGAGGTGGGATAGACGCGGACCAGCTTCTCGTACTCGGTCACGGCACGCTCTCGATCCCCCATGTCGCGACACACCCCCGCGAGGGTGAACTGCGCCTCGGGTGACAGCGCGTCTCCGGGGTCATGCTGGCCAGCCATGGCAACAAGGATGGGAATCGCCTGCTCGTACTTGCCGCTGCCTATGAGTCCGCGGGCCCGCGCAAAGTCGGCCTCCTGCCGCGTTGCCACCGCCCGTGGCTCGACGACAGTTGCCGACGGTTTGGCCACAGGAGAGGATACCGGCGCCGGAGAAGACGGCCTGACGGGCGCAACCGTCGGCGCCGCCCCCTGGACGGTCGGAGTCCTGGCTCCGGCCCCAGGCGCCATGGCGACCGGCTCAACCGCGACGGGACTGGCCTTGGGCGCCGTCGCGACCGGCTCAACCGCGACGGGACTGGCCTTGGGCGCCATGGCGACCGGCTCAACCACGGCGGGACTGGACCCGGCCTTGGGCGCCGTCGCGACCGGCTCAACCGGGGCAGCAAGCGCGACCGGAGCCGACAACCCGGCGGTGGCCGCCAAAGGGGAGGGAGGCGCAGCTTCCGCTGCACTGGCAGGCTTGCCTTGATCTCCGCGCCCCCGAACCATGAGCACGGCCACAATCGCCAAACCGGCCAGGACAGCAAGGCCCGCAACCGCGGCATACAGGCGCTGCGGCGCGGTAAGCGAAAGACGGCCGCGGCGACCGCTCGTCGAGTCATGCCCAGCGCCGGAGGAGCCCGCCAAGCGCAGCAAGTCGCTACGGATCTCGGCCGCACTCTGGTAACGGTCATCAGGCGCTTCCGCGAGGCACTTCGTGACGATGTCGTCGAGGCCGATCGGCAAATCCGAACGGAGAAAACTCGGTAGCTTGAAGTGCCCGAGCGGCAGCTTGCCCGTGAGCATCTGGTAGAGAATGACGCCGAAAGAGAAAATGTCGGTTCGATGGTCGACCCTGTGGGCGTCAAGGCGCTGCTCCGGAGACATGTAGTTCATCGTCCCGATACTGGTGTTGTCCAGGGTCAAGGTGGCAAGACCCGCAGTGTTGGTCTCAAGCTGGGCAATCCCAAAATCGGTAATCTTCGGGCGCCGGGTTCGCATCTCGATCAGGATGTTGGAGGGCTTGAGGTCACGATGCACAACCCCGACGCTGTGGGCATAGTCAAGGGCGTCGCAGATCTGTGCCGACCAGTCCAGAACATCACGCAGGGGCACCGCGCCCGCGGCGAGACGCGTGTCAAGTCCGCCGCCGTCAATGTGTTCCATCACGATGTAGAGAGTGTTGCCATCTCGACCCCGGTCGATGACCTGGACCAGGTTGGGGTGACTCAACTGCGCGATGATGGTGCCTTCGCGCTCAAAACGGGCTAGCAACTCGGGTTTGGCGGCAAACGGCTCCGGCAGAACCTTGATGGCCACCGTGCGGTTGAGCGACGGCTGGATGCCCTGGTAGACGACGGCCATGCCACCGCGTCCAATCTCGCCGCGGATCTCGTACGGCCCTAGTTTCGTGGGTTGAGGGCTGGTGTCGATATCCATGTCGCCGGCCTATCTATCTGCAACAGGTGCGCTACATCCGCCCAAGGCGGAAGCTCAGGACTATAGCCCGCGGGTCCGCCCGTACAACGGCAGACAAGCGCTAGGACCTGACGGGCGCAGGTCAGTTCCGTAGGGGGGTGCTTGTATGAGAACCGCAGAGGGTCGGGGGGCAACGGCGGTTCTCCTATCGGTATGCCTGGCCCCCGGCCCGGCTGAACCCTTGTATGAGACTTGCAGCAACCTCGTATGACACCAGGCGCTTCCCATTCCGCCCTATGTCCGCTGCGGCGGACATAGGGCGTTGGAGGGCGCCGCTGCGTCGGCGCCGCGGCGGCCACGCAGGGCCGCCCTCCAGGCGATCCGCCGCGTCCCGGCCGGATCGGCATGGGAACCGCGGCGGCAAGTCTCATAGCGGTATGTCCGGTCCCAGCCGGGGGCTTGGCTGATCCGCCACGCCAGGGCCAAAAACGAGCCACGACCGTGCCGCCGTACGCATCAGGCCAGCGCGTAGAGCCGGTTCAAGGCAGCCAACGTGACTCGCTGCGAGTAGTGGTATACCGACGCCGAGGCGTCCGCCGCCGTCGCGGCCTTCCCAACGCCTACCGTCGTCGGCGCCTCCACCACGAAGTCTGCAAAATGCGGCACGTTGAAGGCCACAAAGGCCAGCGCCAGACAGTCTACCAACCTGGGCTGACGCCGCGCCAGATCGGCAAAGAGGATCGGCCCCGTATCGACTTGAAAGACCTGCCTCTGGCGCTGGGTATTCATGGTCTTGACGGGGTACTCGACGATCGCCCGAAGCCCCGCTTCGACATTGCAGAACTCCGTCTGGGCGACGATCGGACGCATGGCGTGAGTGGCTCGGATCACGGCCTCTGTGGTGTCCAGTTCCTCGACCGCGGCAGCCTCGACCAGATGGTACACCTGCCCCGCCCACAGCTCGCTGCTGCGTGAACAGCTCCGGTAGTTCGGATTCAGCCAGGCCTTGCGGCGGTAGATCAGACTGTACTCCGGGCCGAACACCGGCAGAAAGTCATAGTTATCCTCGTAGAACAGGTTCCGTTCGGCGAACGTGTCCTCGCTCTTGCAGGAGGCACACTGCACGTAGTCCTCACTCAGGCCCTTCTGCTCATCGCTGATGCGGAGGCGGGATTCAACCCAGAAGCGCACCTCGTTCTCAGGCCAGCGGCCCAGTACAAAGGACCGCCCATAGTCCAGGGGTCGCATCATACTCATCTCTCCTGCTCCTGTTCACCCACCTCGCCGACCCTCATTCTGCCGGCACTCGCGAGCCGCAATCAGACGCATGCGAGGCCGAAGCAGACGGTCCCAGCGCCCCCGCGGCGGTCCACCGGACCAGCCGCGAGAGGAAAGCCCGGTGCTCCTCGCCCACTCGACTCCAAAGGAGCCAATGCGACGGCACGCCCCAGTCCACCGGGCTGGCCAACACCGCGACCCGGCCTTTGCCATAGGACGACACCAGCAGCGCCGGCGAGGATACCTCGGGCAGCAGGCCGGCTGGCGTGTGGTAACGCAGCAGGACCTCGGCATCAGCCCTCGGCGTCAGCACCTGCAGCACGCCCACGTCCTGGCGGGACTCCGGGAACCACGACACCCCGTCGAGCACCGGATGATCCGAGGCTGCCTCGAGTTGGTAGCGGCGGCGCCAGGCCCCGACGAACTCCCGCGTCCCGTCGCGCGGCCCGGCTCCCAGTCGGAGGCTCGCCCCCGCCGACAGCAGCGGCAGAAGATCGGTGAACTCGAACGCGAGCGGCTCGATCGGGCCACACACGATCAGCCCGCCGCCGCCTTGGACGAACCCCTCGAGCTGACGCAGAACCTCCACCGACAACCCCCGCATCCCGGCAAACACCACCAGGGCGGGCAGCGGCTGGCCCGCGGCCAGCAGGCCCTCCCGGTCAAGACGCAGCGTCGGCGTGAAGCCGGCCGTACGCAGGTACTCGAGCAGGTACCCGGCGGCACGCGAAGGAACCAGGGCGCCTTGGGCGTCCCGCTCGAAGGGCCCAAGCACCCAGGCGCCGGCGCCGTTGGCATGCTCGGGGAGCCCGCGGCTCTCGGCGGACACGGGCCGAAGGGTCAGCCAACCGGTCCGCGTCGCGGCTGCGACTGATCCCGCGGCAGCGTCGAGCGTCAGGCGCACGCCAACCCGCGCCGGCAGACCACCGCCCAGATCATCCAGACGCAGCGCCACAGGCTGCCCCGGTCCGGCGCAGGGAATGGCGTACACCGACGAACGTTCCGCTCCGGTCGCTAGCCGTACATCGACCTGCAACGTGCCGTTGCGAACGTCACGGAATGGCAGCACATTCAGAGTCACAACCGCAGGGCTGTCCTCGGTCGCCGGCGCCACCGAAGCACTGTACGCCGCCACCCCATCGTGCGTGTCCAGCCGATCCAGGCCAGCGCCACACGCCAAAGTCTCCAGCCAACGCTCCTCCCGCCCAGGCTCCAGGTCAATGAGGCGAAACGCTTCCAGCGAGTAGGTCGGGGCGTAGGTCCAGACCCGAAAGAAGGCCGGAATCTCGGGCAGGACGGTAAGAAACACATCAGCCCCATCGTGGTTGCCGCAGGCGTACCAGGCGTCGCCAACCAAGTCCCCATCGAGGGGTCCCCAGTACCCCGTGCCGGGCAGGGCGCCGATCGCGCAGGCCTCCACGTCGAGTTCCGGCCGGGGCTGCCCAGGCGGACCCCGACGCAGGGGCACGGCCCCCCAGCAGTGCTCGTCGTAGGCGCCCCCACGCCCCTGCCCCCAGAAGGCGTGCGTATACCACGTGCTGGCCAGTTCACGGCTGCCGGTATTCGCCAGCGTGCGCTCGACCAGGAGCCGCGAGTCCCCGGGCATCAGGGTCAGGCTTTTGCGATAACGGTAGCCATAGCCGTCTTCAGGGTTCAGCGTCTGCGTGAAGGTGACCCTCTGGCCACCGCCCGAAACCTCCTCAACTTCAGTTTCCCACTGCCCTGCGTCGAGGAGCTTTAGGGAGTCGCGAAAACACCACCCCCGACCTTCGCAGAGCCCCACCCCAAGCTTCAGGCAACGCCACACCCCAGGGCTGACCTCGCGAAGGCGCACCGCCTGCTCGAATTCTTCCGGGATACCGCGCCAGGCCTCGCCGCCGAAAAAGGTCTTGGCGAACCAGCGTCGGCCGGTCGGCTTGAACACCACGTTGTCGATCCAGCCCGGACCGATGAAACGGGTGCCGTAGAGAGCTGGCGCCGGAGGCGACTGCCGCCGCCAAAATCGGCTCCACGACGACGGCACGGCCGGCGTCGGACTCCGGCCGGTCAGGATCTCCACCCGCACGTAGTCGTTCTCGAGGACGATCTCGGCGACGCCGTCACCGTCCACATCCTCCGACGCCACTCGCACCGCCGACGCCGACATTTCCGCCGACGCCGCGGCAGCCCCGGCCACCCAGGCCAGAAGACACCCTGCGAACACCCCACGCGCAATCATTATGAATAAGGCTCCTGGACGAACCACAGGCCCCGGTAGCAGCGCCTCCCAGCACGCTTGCCCCACGCCGTCCTGAGCCAAGCAGCGCCGAACCGGCGCTCGTGCCCAAAAACCGTGGGCCCGTCGAACCCGCATGAACGTCCCCGTTACGCCCGTAATGTGCGCCCTGCGGCGGCGAGATTCAACGCCAGGCGCCGCAGGCCCATGTCTGGTCCAAGAAAGAGACCCCCGCTGGATCCGGCAGGCGTCCGCCGATGACCCCGCTTGCCACCCTGGAGCCCGCGATGCCCAGCCCGTTTCGGGCGGGTTCGCGGTATCCCGCCGCTGCCCTGGAGCCCGCGATGCCCAGCCCGCTCCGGGCGGGTTCGCGGTATCCCGCCGCCCTGGAGCCCGCGGTGCCCAGCCCGCTCCGGGCGGGTTCGCGGTATCCCCAGAGACGGCGGAAGCCTCGGCAGGGCCGAGGCGGACCGCCGACTCCAGTGCGCCTACCACCCGGAAAAAGAAACAGCCACGCCGCGGTCGCGGAACGCGACCCAACCGCAAGCGTGACCGCTATCTTGAAACAGCCATGCCCATCTGACGCCTGGCGTTGAAAAGCAGCGTCTCCACGGGCATATTGTCACTGTACTTGTAACCTTCGCAACCAGGAGCACCGCCATGTTTGGAGTGGGCGCACCAGAGTTATTCCTCATTTTCTTGATTGTGTTGCTCGTGTTCGGCGCCAAGCGCCTCCCGGAGATAGCCCGGTCCCTTGGCAAGGCGACTCAGGAGTTCAAGCGCGCCAAGAACGAGTTTTCGAACATCGCCAACGAGGTACCGTCCGAGCCCCCCGCCGCGACACCCCCAGCGCCTGGCTCCGCGCCAACGGCCGCGCCAGCTCCGCCGAAGCCCGGCCCGGCCGCTCCCCGGCAGTGACCCGGCCGGGTCAGCCACAACTCGGGTTTGAGTGTGCCTTCCCTTAGCACGGCTCCAGATATTGACGATACCAAGCTCTCCATCCTCGATCACCTCGAGGAACTACGGGGACGCTTGATCAAGAGCCTTGCCTGCATCGCGGTCCTGTTTCCCCTCTGCTGGTACTTCTGCGCGGACGTTCTTCAGTGGTTTCTCGAGGTCATTTGCGTTGACCTGCCCAAGGTGCAGACGCTGCAGGTCATGGAGCTGTTCTTCACCGAGATGAAGCTCAGCTTCTTCATGGCGCTCATCCTGGCCTACCCGTTTCTGGCGTTCCAGTTGTGGCGGTTCATCGCCCCCGGGTTATACCGTCACGAGCGTCAGTACGTCTTGCGCTTCGTTCTGGCCAGCACCGCGCTGTTTGTTGTGGGAGCCGAGATCGCCTTGCTGTACGTCTTCCCGCGGGTGCTGCAATTTGGGGCCAGCCTGGCCACCGGTAAGATCGAGATGACGCCGCAACTCAGCAGCGTCATCAGCCTGGCGTCCATGCTGATGCTGGGGTTTGGGGTGATGTTCCAGTCACCCATCGTCGTCTACCTGCTCGCGATCACCGGCCTGGTCTCGGTGGCGGCCATGCGCAAAGCCCGCCCGCTGGTCGTCATCGCCATCTTCACGCTGGCCGCCATCCTGACGCCGACCCCCGATGTGGTCACCCAGTGTGCTCTGGCCATCCCGTCGCTCCTGCTGTTTGAAGTCAGCCTCATCTTCACCGATGTGGCGGTCCGCCGTAAGCGTCGCCGGGAACAGGCCAAAGAGGAGCGCGATGGCGTCCAGACGCCTGAGACCGTGGAGCCCCCTGCTCCGCCCACCCCGCCGACGCCGCCGACCAGTCAGCTTCAGCCCCTGGCCTCAGCCGCCGCTGCGGACGTGACGGCGCCGGTCAGCTCGCCTCCCGGCCTCGAACCGGAGAGCGAGACAGCGGATCTCGCTACGGCCCGACCCGACGATGTCCCCAACCCGGAAGTCTCGGCAGAACCCACCGGTCAACCGAGTTGGGAGCGCTGGTATGGCAACCTCAACCCGGGGCTGCCGCCGGTTGCCACCCCTGCCCCGCTGCCGTCGCTGACGACGGCCACGGTCGACGACGATGGCCCGGTCGGTTCCGGGCAGGTATGAAATGAGGTCATCGATGCTTAAGCTGATCGCGGCGCCACTTCTCGCACTGCTCGTATCTGTCCCCTTCGTCCGGGCACAGGCTCCCACCGAGCCCCCGCAGGTGCCCCTGTGCATGATTGGCGACAGCATCACCTGGGCCCAGGAGGGCGACTGGTGGCGCTCCTATCTGGTGGAACAGATTCCCACTCTGGCCTTCGTCGGCACCCACTCCGCCGTGCTGGGTTACAGCCACGCTGGAGAGGGTGGAAATGGCACCGAAGCCGTGTTACGGCGCTTGCCAGACATCCCCGACTGCCCGCATTACAGCCTGCTGATCGGTACCAACGATGGCTCCGGCAAGACCGAGGCCGAGCAGAACACGCTGGCCCAGGCCTGCGCCGGGCGCATCGTCAAGATCGTGCAGGGGCTGCTGACCAAGCCAAGCGTAAAGAAGGTCTTCCTCGGCAGCATTCTGCCCTGTCAGACCGACAACCCGCTCCGTGACCAGACGAACAGCCGAGTCAACGCGGTTCTGCGTCCGCAGATCAGCACCCTTTTCCCTGACGGCAGAGTCGTCTGGGTCGAGTATGAGCAGCCCATCCGCGCCATCCCCAACTGGGGCCCCATCATCCTGCTGCATCCGACCAAGCCCGGCTACAGCCTGATTGCCACCATCCTCGCCAAGACCCTCCGCGACGAATTGAAACTGGGCGACAAGGTCACCGCGCCCAAGCCGCGCCCTGGGGCCGGCGTACGCGTCGAGAACCTGTGGCAGGGCAACTCGACCAGCCGCCCCATCATCGCCGGATGGTACACCGTATCCTTCGATGTCAAGACCGCTGAAGCCGACGCAACCCTCACTCTTACCGGCGAGGGCAAAGACCCCAAGCAGACCCTGGCGCTAACCTTCAAAGTCCCCACTACCGCGGTGGGCACACGCCTGACCTGGAACCTGACCACCGGCTACGCCGGCTATGGCTACACGACGGGCCTCATCAAGATCGCGACGGACAAGTGTACCGTGGACCGCGTTCTGTTCGAGAAGAGGCGCCCCTCGGGCCTGGCGTCGGTCTACGACGTAGGGAACTACCTGGATACGACCAGCCCGATCCATCCGGGCGAACTGGTGGAGAAGTAGAAGACCACGATTTCAGCGCCCCCTCTGGCCGTAACCAGCTTCAGCGCCACGCCGTCAGGTCCATGGCGGTTTTAAGCAAGCGCCGGCGACAGGACTTCGCGGGTTTGGCGCTGCTCCTGCGGGGTTTCCCTGGGGCCCGCGATGCCATTTGCGGTATCCCCCAAGCCTGCCTACCGCCTGGAAAAAGAGGCTCTTCTGGGATTCTTGTGGGTAGAAATCGTGCCTGGAAGTGCTGATTTGGCGGGGTTGACGGGCCTCTGGCCGTGACTAAGTCGGATGGGTTTCTCGCACGGACTTCTGTAAGCGTCAGCACTGCAATGTGATATTAC
>CAILKC010000554.1 GCA_903834675.1 uncultured Victivallales bacterium
AGGCAGAAGGGATGGCGCCCCTTCGGGGCTGAAGAGGCAGAGGCAAACCCGCGACTTCCGCGGCTGGTGGTGCCGCCGCGAAACCGTAGCGGTGGGATGGCGGATCGAGATTGAAATTGGGATCGAATCGACGGGGGGGGACTCGGACACTTGTCTCTCGACCCACCACGGCGGGCAGGCCCTCGACCCCCGGCGGTTCTCAGACAAGCGAACCCCTACGGAACTGACCTGCGCCCGCCCCGGCGCCCCGGCGCCGGATTGGGAAATACCGCGATCCGCCACGGCAGACCCGAAACGGGCTGGGCCGCGCGGGTTCCAGTGCGTCTACCGCCCGAAAGCAGAAACCGCCCTGCGGCCCTGGGGTGCAGGCACTGGTTCCAGCGTCTATGGTGCAAGCGCGTCGGCGTCCGCGACCGAGCGCCGCGACCTATACCCCCGCGGAGTACGACGAAAGGAGACGGCGATGAAAGCAGTAGCGTTCAACGGCAGTCCGCGGCCGGGCGGCAATACGGAATTGCTGTTGCGGAAGGTCCTGGAGCCGATTGCGGCGGCGGGGATCGAGACGGAATTCGTGCAGGTGGGCGGTCGGGCCATCCGTGGCTGCACGGCCTGCTTCAGATGCACGGAGACCAAGGACAAGCGCTGCGTGGTGACGGGTGACATTCTGAACGACTGTCTGGCCAAGATGATTGCGGCGGACGCCATCATCCTGGGCTCGCCCACCTACTTTGCGGACATGTCGAGCGAGATGAAGGCCCTGGTTGACCGGTCGGGGTTTGTCGCCTTCGCCAACGGTGGCCTGTTCGCCCGCAAGATCGGGGCGGCGGTGGTGGCCGTGCGCCGCGGTGGCGCGACGCATGTGCTCGACTCGATCAACCACATGTTCCTCATGTCACGGATGATCGTGCCGGGCTCGACCTACTGGAACTTCGGCTTCGGCCTCCACAAGGGCGACGCGGCCAACGACCAGGAAGGCCTCGCCAATATGCGCGACCTGGGTGAAACCATCGCCTGGCTGATCCAGGCGACCGCCGCCGCGCGGCCTCCCGCAGCGTGAACCCTGGCTCTCATACAAGGGCGAAGAGTGCCGGGGACCGCAGCCGCCAGACTTTGGCGATGGCGTCGGCGACATCCCGCAGGTCCTGTTCGGTCGTGTGCGGTGTGATCGGGATGGCGACCATGGAGGCAATGATGCCGTCGGTTTGCGGACACGCATCACGCGGGTAGCGTCTGGCCTCTCCCGGACAGCCAGGCCCAAAGGGTGCCGCGGCCGGGTGCGTCTGGCGTCGTTCCAGTACCCATTCCTCGGCCAAGGCGTTGCAGGCGCGGGTGGTAGCGCCGACAGGCACGCCCTCGGCGGCGAGGGCGCGGTTGAACCAGAGGCCGCGCTCCGGGGAACCCAAGTCCAGGAACAGATTGATGCCCGCGTCACCGTCATCGTCGCCGGTGGCGCGGAAACCGAGGCCGGGACAGGTCTGCTGCACCTCGGTTTTGAGCCAGCGGAAATGGCGGCGGGTGATGTCCAGCACGGCCCGGTCGAGTTTGCGCAACTGCGCCAGGGCCACGGCGCCGGTCAGTTCGTTCATGCGAAACTGCAGCCCCGAGAAGTCCGCTACGGCCGGCGGTTGGCCCGTCTGAGCTTGCAGGGCGCTGCGGTACAGGCCCAGATCGTGGTAGCGTACGGCCCGCTCGAAGACGCGTGGGTCGCGTGCCACCACGAGCCCACCTTCGCCGGTGACCATGATCTTGTTCTGCTGGAAGCTGAAGCAGCCGACGTCGCCGAACGAACCGAGCTTCTGGCCGCGGTACGTGGCGCCGACGGACTGCGCGCAATCCTCCACCAGTTTCAGGTTTCGCCGGCTGCACACCTCCAGCACGCATCCTACATCGCCGACGCCACCCTGGAAGTACACCATGATCACCGCCTTGGTGCGCGGCGTGATCTTTCGTTCCAGGTCGGCCGGATCGAGGTTCAGGGAACGATCGATGTCGGCGAAGACCGGTGTGGCGCCGAGGGCTACGGGCGCCTGAAAGTCCGAGCGCCAGACCAGGGCGGGCAGGATGACCTCATCTCCCGGCCCGATCCCCAGGCCGGCCATGGCACAGTAGAGGGCGGCGCTGCCGCTGGTGACCGCGAGGGCGTGGGCGGCGCCAAAGTAGGCCCGAGCCTCGCGCTCGAAGTCGTTCACCATGTGAGGTTTGCCAGGGCCGTAGTCGCGGAACAGTGAGCGGCTGCGGATCACCTCCGTGACCAGGGCCAGTTCCTCCTCGCCGATGACAGACGCGCCCCACCAGGTGCTGGGAATGGGCCGGGTGCAGGCTTTCGAGCCGCCCTCCAAAGCCAGGGTCTCACGGATCATCTGCGGTCCTCGTCGGTCATGAGGTAGGCACACACTGGCAGCCCCCGGATCGATGCCCTTTCCGTCCGTGGGTAAGGCCTGGTCACCCGGCCGCCCTGTCCCTCACTGCAGCCCGACCAACTTGCCGATGGTCGCAAAACGCGGAAACCACTCACAGTGGCCGTCAATGAAGACGTAATTACGGCCAAAGTTGTGCGGCCAGCAGTTGTAGTAGTTCTGGTTATCGGCGGCGGCGCGGGAAAGTCCTCGGCCGATGTCCGGGGTATCATTCGACCCCTCGGTGAAGACAACGTAGGTGGCGGGCGGGCCAAGCAGGCCCAGGCGGTTCTTCCAGAAAGGACAGGCCCCGGACACCGTGGGCCGGGTGTTCCGGCACAGATCGCAGCTCATGCTGTAGTGCGGATAGACGCCCATCACGTTGGCGGCGGTGGAATAGGCACCCTGCCGGCTCGGACAGACCCAGACGTCGGAACTGCCGATGTAGGCCTGCAAGTCCATGGGGTAGTAGACGTTCGTGGCGCCGACGATACGGTACCAGGGCACGGTCCACTCGTCATTGTCCTGCGCATACATGAGGAAACCGAGCGCGACCTGCTTGCAGTTGCCGAGGCATGAAGTCTGCCGCGCCTTCTCCCTGGCCTTTGCCAACGCCGGTAAGAGCATGGCGGCCAGGATGGCGATGATGGCGATCACCACGAGAAGCTCGATCAGGGTAAACCTCGTCCGCTGAGCAGGTCTGGAGGTCGAGAGGTTCATGTTGCGGCCTTTCTCGTATTACCCACTAACCCACACCACGCCAGGATGAATTCAGCCGTCCGGTGGGGCTGAAGAACCCACTATGCCGACGCAGAGTATATCGTGCCTACTATCGTCTTTGCAATACCTTGGGTGTCTGTATTGGCAGAGAAATCACAGGCTTTTATATTTCAGGCCATGAACTCCAGGTTGGTCCAGCAGGCGGAGGAATCGACGCATGTCCTATCCCGGTAAGATGCTCGCTGATGGTCTGAGTGATGCGCCCGCGCTGGAGCTTCCGGCGCGGCAGTTGCTGGGCGCGGTCTGCGCCTGCGGCGGGGCGGCGTGCCCGTTGTTTGCCACCCCGGCCGCGGCGCTGGCGCTTCTCGCCCGGGTCAAAGCCGATCCGGCCCTCGCCATCCGCCTGACCTCCGACGCGGACCGCATTCCGCACTACACCCATCTCGGCGCAGACGACTACCCCGCGCTGGACCGCGAGGGCGTGCTCAACCGCCAGCGCGACCTCGGCGTGCTCCAGCGCCTCGGGCTGGCGCCAGGTGACACCCGCCGGGCGCGCTACCTCTATGAGCTGCTGTTCCAGCGGGTTGAGACGCCGTGGGGGATCTGCGCCTACGACACGCCCAACTGGGAGGGCTGCGCCCTGGCTCGGAGCGGCGCCTACGAGAGGGTCCGCGCCCAGGGTTGGACGGCCCTCGTGTATGACCGGCCCGCCGCGGACAAAGGCGAGGCGCGGCGGCTTAGCGTCGAGCGCATTCGGCGCGATCCCGTGCTCTGCCTTCGTCCACACCACCTCATGTGCATGAGTTGCTGGGTCGGAGACGGTAGCGGCGAAGGGACGCGCAGCAATGACACCCTCGACGAAGTCTACCGGCGCCTCTGCCGCGACCCCGAGGTCGAGATCAGGCTGGTCGAAGGCAACTGCGAAGCCTGCCACTGCTGCGACGGCTTTCACCCCGATTCCGGCCGCTGCGTTCATGCCGGCGGCCTCATCCGTGACTACAAGAAAGACCTCGACGTCTTCCAGAAACTCGGCCTCCTGCCCGGCGCTCAGATGAACGCGCGGAAGCTGCTGCTGCTGATCTACGAACGCATCCCCTCCACCACCGCCGTCTGCGGCTATGGCACCGGCGTAGTCACGGCGAACGAGTGGTCCGTCTGCGGCGGGCCGGAGGGCAACGCCGGCTACGCCAAGGCGCGCCAGAGCGTCAGGTTCTG
>CAILKC010000555.1 GCA_903834675.1 uncultured Victivallales bacterium
GGCAGGACGTGGCTCCCGCTATCGCGACCCTTCAGGCCGCACCAACCCTACCCCATCATACCCAGGCCGCTGGCCTGGGCTGAGGGATGCCGGCCCTTTGGGCCTCGGAACCAACGGCGCAATAGCCCCCCTGATGCCGCCGCGGCGGGCTCGACCACGTACGCATCGTGGCGCCGACTGCAAGTCTCGTTCCGGTATGTCCGGCCCCAGCCTGGGGCTGGGCTGAACCCTGATCCCTGTTTTCCTCTCCGCCGTCTCCCTCTCCCTTTCCCTCTCCCTCTCCGTCTCCTCCAGTCGCCGTTTCCCCGTCTCGCCGTCTCGCCGTTTCCTGAACCCCAGGGACCTGAGTAGTCACCACCTAACTATACTCGGTCCCCTCACGGCTTGACGCAGACGTCTGCCTGGCGGTCGAGTTTTACCGCCAATTCCCGGATCTCCCCGGCCAGGGTGCTACAGGCGGTGGCATCGAGGCCCTGGCCTGAGGAGCCGAGTGGAGCCAGGAGGGTGACGGGAGCGTGCGCCAGGGCCGCCATCAGGCTGACGTCGCCCCAGTTCAAGAGTCCCGGGACGAAGATGCTCATGGACTGCGTGTGGGCTTTGCCGTCCAGCACGTACGAGGCCAAGACGCCGAGGGTCTCGACCGTAGCGAAGGCGCGCTCGTCCAGCGCGGCGGCGGCGAGTGCGGCGAGCCCGGGCTCGCCCCAGGCGACGAGGTCGACCGGGCCGTCCGTGGCCAGGACGCGAGCGACGGCGAGCAGGTCCTCGACCCACTCGCCGATCAGGGTCCGGCCCAGCCACAGAGCGCTGCGCGCGGCCTCGTGCTCGGGCCGGACCTGGCCCGCGTCCCAACGGCTTTCGCCGAGGTTGCGTAGGTCAACCAGGCAGACCTGGCGCCCGGCCTTGAGAGCCGCGCTCACCGTGGCGGATTCCACCGCGGCGCCTTTGCCCTTCGGGTGTACGGCCAGAAGCGTGCCCCGAGGCGTGGCATCCTGCCGACGAGCCAGTACGCAGGGAAGCATGGCGCCGTGCGGACCGGCCAGGGTGAACGTCTCGGTCAGCAACTCGTCGGCCGGACGAGCGACCCGTGGCCCGCGGAGATACTGAGCAGGGGCCGCCAGATCGGCGCCGAGCAGAGCCGCCAGATCGCGGCGCAGGGCTGCCGCCGGCAGTGGCCGGGCCAGCGCGGCTGCCTTCAGCCGCCGGCCGTGGCGGGTCGCGTAATCCGTGATGGAGCAGACGTCGGCTGGACGCTGGTGGTCTGGGAAGCACAGCAGATCCCGCTCGGGAAGGTCTGCGTAGGCGGGGACGTCGCAGGGGCGGCCAGTTCCGTCCCCTTTGAGCCAGTAGCGGAACCAGCCCAGCATGTGGCGCTGCATCTCGGGCCAGTAGCCGTGGGTGAGGTCGAGGGCGCGATAGTCGACCCGGTCCCCCAGGCCGAGCGCCCGGTAGAGGTCCTGCGCTGGGTTGAAGGAGCGCAGCATCTCGCTGACGAAAAAGGCAGGGTTTGATTCACGCAACGCATTGAGAACCAGCAGCGCGCCGGGAGCTGCCAGGGCGAGGATGGCCCACTCCTCGGTGAGGGTCAGGCCGCGCGGCAACATCTCGCAGACGCAGTTTGGGGTGCAGATGTAGGACTCGAAACTGCCGACGGAGACCACCGGCACTGCGGCCCGGATGCGCGGATCGAAAGCCGCCAGCCACATGGTCTGATTGCCGCCGCCGCTGGCGCCGGTCACGCCCAGGCGCTCCCCGTCGACGCAGGGCAGGCTTTGCAGCAGATCCAGGCCGCGCTGGTTGTCCCAGACCTGAGCCCCGAGCAGCGTTTCCCCGAGGCTGAGCAGCGCCGCGCCGACCTGGGCGCCGTGGTACTCGTACTGCCCGGCCACCGTGCCGCGTTCGCCGGAGCCGAAGGCATCTACCGCCAGGACGACGAAGCCGGCTTTCGCCAGCAGGTGGCCCCGCGCCGCCACCCGCGCCGCTACCTTGCCCTGCTGCCAGTGCCCATGCACACTCAGCACGCCGGGAAATGGGCCGGGACCCTCAGGCACGTACAGGTTGGCGGTGACCCGGACGTCCGGGCGGCTGCGGTAGGAAATCCTGGTGACGCGATAGCCGTCCAGCGGCAGCGTCCCGTACTCCTGCACCGCCAGCGGGCAGGGCTCGGGAGACGGCCCGGCGGCAAGCTGCAGTTGCCGAAGGAGTTGAGCGCGGTACGGCTCCCACTCGGCCACCGTGCTCGGAGCCTGGTGGAGCTGGTGCCAGCGGCGCGCTTCGAGCTTCAGGCTGTCTCGCAGCAACGCCCCGCCATTCTCTTCGGGCCATACCGTGGTGTTCATGGGGCTGCATTCCCTGTCTTCACGCTGAAGTACGCCGGCACGTCTGCCAGTATCGGGAGTCGAGAATCCTGCTCGGACAGCAGCGGTTCGCAGACCGGCCAGGTCACGCCGATGGCCGGGTCGTCCCAGCGCACCCCGCAGGAGAGTTCCGGCGCATAGTAGGCGCTGCACTTGTACTGGATCTCGGCGGTTTCCGAGAGCACGCAGAACCCATGGGCAAAGCCGACGGGAACGAACAGCAGGCGCTGCGCCTCGGCATCCAGTTCGACGCCCTCCCACTGGCCATAGGTGGCCGAGCCGTGGCGGATGTCCACGACCACGTCCCAGATCTTGCCCGAGGTGCAGCGCACCAACTTGGCCTGAGCTTGCGGCGGCGCCTGAAAATGCAGCCCCCGCAGAACCTTGCAGCTGGACTTCGAGTGGTTGTCCTGAACAAACTCGACGTCGAGGCCAGCCTGCGCAAAGGCGCGCCGATTCCAGCTCTCCACAAACCAGCCGCGCCGGTCGGGGAACACTCGCGGCTCGATGATCCACACGCCCTGAAAGCGGGTCGCGATCAGCTTCATCTCGTCACCATCCTGGCTGGCGTAGCGCCTTAAGCCCGACCGCGGTTTCCGTAGAGCGTCTGGTAGAAGGTCTGATAATCGCCGGAAGCAACCTGGTCGAGCCACGCCTGGTTGTCGAGATACCAGCGCACCGTCTGGGCCATCGCCGTATCGAAGTCGACCGCGGGCCGCCAGCCGAGTTCGGTCTGGATCAGGCTGGAGTCGATGGCGTAGCGGCGGTCATGCCCGGGACGGTCCTTGACGTACGTGATCAGGCTCTCGGGCTTGCCTACCTGCCGCAGGATGGCGCGCACCACCTCGAGATTCGTGCGCTCGCTGTTGCCGCCGATGTTGTACACGGCGCCGGCGCGCCCCTTGGCGAAGGCGGCCCAGATCGCGGTGCAGTGGTCGCCGACATACAGCCAGTCACGCACGTTTAACCCGTCGCCGTAGACCGGCAGCGCTTTGTCCTGACGCGCATTCATGATCATCAGCGGAATCAGCTTCTCGGGAAACTGGTACGGCCCGTAGTTGTTGCTGCAGCGCGTTGTCACCGTGTCCAGGCCGAAGGTATGATGGAAGGCCCGCACCAGCAGGTCCGCCGAAGCCTTGCTGGCACTGTAGGGCGAATTGGGCGCTAACGCCGTCTCTTCGGTGAAGAAGCCGCGGTCGCCGAGCGAGCCGTAAACCTCGTCCGTCGACACCTGCAAGAACCGCCGCACCCCTGCCTCCCGCGCCGCGCAGAGCAGCGTCAGCGTACCCTGCACATTGGTCTCGACGAACACCTTCGGCCCGAGAATGGAACGATCTACATGACTCTCGGCGGCGAAGTTGATGATGCCGTCAACCTCGTACTGCTTCAGCAGGTGACTCACGAGGTCGGCGCTGGTGATGCTGCCGCGCACGAAGATGTGGCGCGCCGAATCCAGGCAGTCGGCCAGGCTGGCCAGGTTGCCGGCGTAGGTGAGCGCGTCGAGATTCACGAGGCGCAAGTCGGTCTCGGCCAGCATGTAGCGGATGAAATTCGAGCCAATGAAGCCGGCACCGCCGGTGACGAGGATCGTGCGTGTTGCCATGCTCTGCTCTCCTGTACTCTGTCAGCCGCCCGCCAGGTAGCGCGCCAAGGCCGCCCGCCAAGGCCGCCGGGGCTGCGCCAGCACCGCGTCGATGGCGCTGCAGTCAAAGCGTGAATTCAACGGTCGCCGCGCCGCCGCGGGAAAGTCGCTGGTGCGGCAGGGCCGCAACCGTTTTCCCGTCAGACCGCCCAGCTCGAGAATGGCCTGGGCCACCTCGAAACGGCTCGCGTAGCCGACGGCAGCGTAATGAAAAAGGCCCTGCCGGCGACGCTCCA
>CAILKC010000556.1 GCA_903834675.1 uncultured Victivallales bacterium
CCACCTGACATGAATGCCGCCCACTGAAAGGAACCCCGTACGATGCAGACCGATAGCACCTTCCTGGATGCCCTGACCCAGCGGGGTGTCCTGCTGAGCGTCAGAGTGCGCTACTGGCGCGCGCAGAAGAAGCTCAACCCCGAGGATCTGGGTCTCTCGCGGGATCGGGTGAATGACCGCCTGATCTCGCTCGGGCACAAGCGCCTGGTGCCCAAGGAGAGCCTGAAACGCCTGGCGGTACTGGAAAGCCGCGCCCACTCGCTGGTTGAAGAGAGCACGTTCCCCTTCCTGGGTGGCGTGGCGCACTACCTCCCCAACGAGAAGCTGGACGAAGTGACGCGCCGTCTGCACAGCTTGCAGGAGGAGTTCGAGGCCGAAACTCGTGACTTCCTGGCAGGCTATGCCAAACTGCGTGAAGCGGCCCTGGAGGAATGGCGCGAGGCAGCAGAGCGTCTGGGAGCCGATCCCCGCAGGCTCGTTGCCGCGGTCGAACAAGCGTTTCCGTCGAGTGAGCGCATGCCGCGCTCGTTCGGTTTCGAGGTCCGCCTCTTCAGCATCGCCGTGCCCGATGTCCCCCAGGCGCAGCTTATCGACCTGGGTACGCGCCAGGAACTCATGCAGGTACGCCATGAGGCCGCCCAGCAGGCCCGGCGCGAGATCGAGCAATCCTGTGAACACTTCGTCAGCGAGTGTGTGAGCGAGATGCGCCGGCAAACGGCACAGCTTTGCGATGAGATGCTCACCACCATCGACGGCACCGGCAGCGTCCACCAGAAGACCCTGAACCGGCTGGTGCGTTTCATCGAGCGCTTCAGGAGCCTGAACTTCGCCGACGACCGTCAGATGGAGCAGGAGCTGGAACGGACCCGTGCTGAACTGCTCAGCCGTAGTGCCGAGGAGTATCGCGGCAGCGGGGTTGCCGCGGTCAGCCTGGTCAGTTGCCTGGAGAAGCTGCGGACCAAAGCCCGCGAACTCGCGGCACAGGACACCTCAGACCTGGCCGCACACTTCGGCCGTATGGGTCAGCGGCGTTTTGCGCTGGCGTCGTGAACCTCGCGTTACCCCCAAGCGGAGTCCGCATAGGTCGCCAGGCCCGTGCGGACTCCGTCATCGGCGTTCAGCAGGTCATTCCCCGCCTTCGCAACCCACTGGCGGGCGATCTCAAGCTCCGCGGACATACACCGTCTTCCCTTCCCGAAGGACCTGCGAAACGAAGGACACGGGAGTCCGGCTGCCCCGACGGACCTCCTCGGGGGTATACACGAGGATGTCCATGGCGAACCGTTGCGGCCGGATGCGCCTGTAGAGCTCCCGGCTGCGCTTGTGCCGCGGCTGATCGCTCTCGGCGATGACCAGAAGATCCACGTCGCTCGAATCGGATGCGTGGCCGGTCGCGTGCGAGCCGAACAGCACGACCCGTTCTGCATCGGCGGCTTCGCCGATGTCACGGGCCACCTGCTCTATGTCAGTCTGCGCAACCATGCCCTTGCTCCCGGTACCGTTACCACCGGCCGCCCTGTTCCGTACGCCTCCGGGCAGGGATAGCCCGTAAGGCGGTCACACTCTCTAGGATGACGTGCGGAGGCCCTCAATGCAAATCGCGGCGTATGGGGATCCCCACAGCCGCACGACGGAACCGCGCCAGAGTGATTCCCGAACCCTGAAACCCACAGCCCATGGAGTCCACACCAACCATGAGTCATCTCACGACCGTAGACATCGAAATCCGTGACATCGAGGCGCTCAAAGACGCCTGCACCGAACTGGGCTTGCCGGTCGAGAAAGACGCCCAGGCACGGGGCTACGGCGAAGCCCTGCACCGCGCCGAGTATGTCATCAAACTCAAAGGCCCCTACGACATCGCGGTCGAGCGCCAGAAAGATGGCCGCTGGACCCTCTCGGCAGATCTCTGGAACGGCCACGTCGAGCGCGAAGTCGGCCTGAAGTTCGGCCGGCTGCGCCAGTTCTACGGCGTCCACCGGACGCTCCATGAAGCAAAGCGCCTGGGGCTCAAAGCCCGGCGCTCCATACTTCAAGACGGGACCGTACGCCTGGCCCTCTGTCGGGCGTAGAGTGGCCTCTGTACGCCTGTGATCTCACCCATGGAGACTACCTGCCATGATGCTTATCTGCACTGCCTGCGGCGGCACCGACGAGGGCATCTCGCCGGAGGCCGTTGCCATACCCATGACCCCCAGCTTTCTGGAAAGCATGCGGGCCAGACAACGGCTGACAAAAGGCTTGTTCGGCAACGTCGGCGCCGAGACCCTCGACAGCCTGTTCTTCCACGAGAGTTCGCCGCAATGGCTGAGTTGGTCGGAGGAACTGAAAGAGACACTGCAGGTTGCTCAGGCTACCGGCTGGGCCGTGGCCGACGACCGCAACCTCACCATTACAGATTCAGCCAGCGCTACAGGCCGGTCCCACGCCGTACGCACCGACTGCGATTTCGTGCGGGTGTGGCCGGAACGCTTCCAGTTCACCTGTTGCCTGCGCAACGCGGACACCGCACTTGAGAGCGCCATGCTCTACTTCGACGATCTTTTCACCGCGGTAACGTCAGAGACGCCCGCCGCATCAGGGAGACCTGCCGCATGAAGCAAGAGATCCATGTAGA
>CAILKC010000557.1 GCA_903834675.1 uncultured Victivallales bacterium
ACCCTCCAGGTCAGCCTGCCACGCTCGCCGCCTGACTGGCGCCGGTGGCGCGGCAGCGTTACCCTCGCCACCGATAGTGTGCGGGTCTGGGACCGCACTCTTACTCCAGTCAAGCTCGTGGCCCATCTGGACGCGGGCGTGATCGACCTTGAGACGCTGACGGCGGGCTGTCCCGAGGCGCCCGCGGATGTCCTGGCGGTAACCGCGACGCTGGACCTGGCCCAGGCCATCGACTCCGGCACCTGGCAGGTCCTGGCCGAAGTCCGCGGCAAGGCGATCCTGGAGCCTGCCATCGCCGGCTCGCGCACCCCGTCGGCCACGGCCTGGCAAGAAGCCGTCGTCCTGCGTGGCATGGCACTGTTCACGCCGGCCACCGGCAGCCTTGATGTCGCGGCTGAGGGTACGGCCTATCCCGATCGGTGGTATGCCACCTTCGTGCCCCGTATCGGCCTTCCCGCCAGTCACATTGCTCGCGACATCCGCAGCGCCCTGGGCGCCCCGGCCTGCATCATGCTGACCGCGACGCGCCCGGACCGAAGTCGGCCGCCCCGGCTCAGCGCCTCTGTCAGCGCCGCGGGCGCGCGCTACGCCGACCTCGAATTCCGTACGGTCCAAGGCGATCTTGAGGTCAGCCGTGACATGATCGAGTTCACCGGCCTGAGTGCGACCACGACGGCCGGCGATGACCTTACCGTCGACCAGTTGCGCATCGACTTCGAACCCCTTGCCGTGACGATCTGCAACGCCCGCGTGATCGGCAATCCGGAACTGGCGCAGACGTTCATCGACGACCGCGAGGGCAAAGCCATCTACCGCTCGGTGTGGCGGGACTTCCGCTGGACGCCTGGCCACCCGGCCACCATCGACCTGCACCAGTTGGTCTATCAGCAGGGCGCGGGCAGGCAGGCCTGGACCCTGACCCTCGATGCCGACCTCCGCGCCGCGCAGGCCAGCTACCGCGACCTACCGGTGCAGCGCCTCGCTGCCAAGGTCCTGCTGGATCTCCCCGACAGCGTCGTGGTGCGTGACGCGCGGGTCGAGACGGACGCCGCGACGGTCGAGGGTGACGTCACCATCCTTACCGGGAAGAATCCCACCTGCTCCTTCAAGGTGCGCCAGGTACAGGGCGGCCAGGATCCCCGGCGCATCCTGCGCCTGCTCAACCCCGAATGGGACGCCGCCTTGAGCCTGCTGAGCTTCTCTCCCGAGTCCGCGGTCGACTGCGGTGGCTCATTCCACCTGAGCGGTGAACCCATGCTGCAGCTCAGCGGCACCTTGAGCACACCCTATTGTATCTTCCGCGGCCTGCGCGTGGACGAGCCCCGGGTGCAGTGGCGTCTAAGGCAGTCAGCCGTGCATTGGAACCTGACCTCGGGTCGGCTCTTCGGCGGCCCCATTGCCCTCACCGGAGTGTACGATGTCGAAGACGGCAGCGGAACCGTAGCCTTCCGCGGCGATGCGATGGTGCTGAAGGACGTGGCGGCGCAGTTTGGTCTGTCGGGCATGGACCTGGCTCAGGAGGGCGCCATCTCGGCCCATTGCCGCTTGCAGATCCTGCGGGGCTGGGCCGGTCGTGATCTGCAGGTCTACGGCGATGGGAACCTCTCCATCACCCAGGCCGATCTCTGGCGGGTGCCCCTGTTCAACACCTTGGGCCGCCTGCTTGACGTCTCGTTCCTCAACCGCATCACCGGCGGCAAGACCACCGGACTGGGCCGCATCACTCGCCTCGATGCCGAACTGGGGCTCAACGGCGATCGCATGATCGTGCGCTCACTCACCACCGACGGGACCATCGTGTCGCTGCGCGGCAATGGCGAGTACTGCTGGGAGACGGACCGCATCAACCTTGCGGTCAGCGGCGAAACCCTCGACCGGGCGGGACTGGTCGGCTGGATCTTCAAGCCCTTGTCCTGGGCCTTCTTCAACGCGGAGTTGACCGGTACCTCCAAGGACAACAAGTGGCGCCTCTCAACGGTTCTGAGCAAGGTCCTGCCGGGCAGTTCAGGAGGCAATTCCGGCGATGCTCTCGAGCCGCTTCCCGAGCCTTGACCCCTTGCTTTTTGGCGGCGCGACCGGCGCCGCCGCCGTGTAATCACCGGCGCCTCGTGCTAGAGTAAGGGGTTTCGTCAAGTCTGCGCTGGGCAGAAGAGATACCTCCCCATGGGCATGATCAGGAAACTCAGAAGCTTCTTTTCGAACGACATTGGCATCGATCTGGGCACCGCGAACACGCTGGTGTTTGTGCGCGACCAGGGAATCGTGCTCAATGAGCCGTCCGTGGTGGCCGTGCTGGCCGATACCAACAAGGTCCTGGCTGTCGGCGAGGAAGCCAAGCGCATGCTGGGCCGCACGCCGGGCAATATCCGCGCCATCCGGCCCATGAAGGACGGCGTCATCGCGGATTTCGACATCACCGAGGAGATGCTGCGCTACTTCATCCACAAGGTCAGCGGTCGGCGGAAGATCATGCGGCCACGCGTGCTGGTCGCCGTGCCGACGGGCATCACCGAGGTTGAGACCCGCGCCGTGAAGGAGAGCGCTCTGCGGGCCGGGGCGCGCGAGGTCTTTCTGGTCGAGGAACCGATGGCCGCGGCCATCGGCGTCGGCATCCCCGTGCAGGAACCCTCCGGCAACATGATCGTCGATATCGGGGGCGGAACCACCGAGGTCGCGGTCATCTCCCTGGCTGGCATCGTCGAATGGCGTAGCCTCAAGAACGGCGGCGATGCCATGGATGAGGCCATCGTGCAGTACCTGAAACGCCAGTACAGCCTCCTCATCGGCGAGCGCACCGCCGAGCAGGTTAAGATCGAGATCGGCAGCGCTTACCAGCTCGAAAACGCCCTGACCATGGACGTCAAGGGCCGCGACCTGATGGGCGGTCTGCCGAAGACCGTCACCATCAGCTCCGAAGAGATCCGCGAAGCCCTGGGCGAACCGGTTGGCCGCATCGTCGAGGCGGTCCGCGTCAGTCTCGAACGCTGTCCGCCGGAACTCTCCGCCGACCTCATCGACCACGGCATCGTGCTGGCTGGAGGCGGCGCCCTGCTGCGCGGCCTGGATCGCATGATCCAAGTGGAAACCGGCCTGTCGGTCACGGTCGCCAAAGACCCCCTCCTGGCCGTGGCCAAAGGCACGGGCATCGTCCTCGAAGAGATGGACAGCCTGTCTCGCGCCATCCACTCTTCCGCCAAACGCTCGAAGAAGTGGTGAGGGGCGCTGGCCTTCCCGGCCTGCATCACACCCGCCCCCTGATGAACCAGA
>CAILKC010000558.1 GCA_903834675.1 uncultured Victivallales bacterium
AACCCTGGAGCCCGCGATGCCAAGGACCCGCCGGGGCCGGGTTCGCGGTACCCGCCGTCGGCAAGACCCGATACGGCGGAAGCCCCGGCAGAGCCGGTGCGGACCGCCGACCTCCAGGCGCGCGGCGATGCTGGCCCCGCGATTCCCGAAGCTTTGGGCGCAGAATGCAACTGTGGCGGTGTAGCGGGTTCAAAAGCAAGATAGGGCACGCACGGTGTGGGCCCCCAAAGAATGAGGAGTCAGGAATCATGATGACGCAGCGGATGGCCAAGGTCTCGGGAGCGCTGGCGGTACTGTTCGTGGGCTTGGCGGGCAGGCTGAGCGCCGCCCCGTCGACGCTGGACAACCTGCAGGCGGCCTACCATGGCGAATCGAACGCCAAGAGCCGCTACGAAGCCTTCGCGGTCAAGGCGGACGAAGAGGGGTACAAGGCGGTCGCCAGCCTGTTCCGTGCCACCTCCAAGTCCGAGGGAATCCACGCCGCCAAGCACGCCACCGCCATCAAGAAGCTGGGCGCGGAGCCCAAAGTCGCGCTGGAGAAGCACGAGGTAAAGTCCACCAAGGAGAATCTCGAGGCGGCCGAGAAGGGCGAAACCGCCGAGAAGGACACGATGTACCCGGCCTTCATCAAACAGGCCGAGCTCGACAAGAACGCCGGTGCGGCGCAGTCGTTCAAGGGCGCCATGGCATCCGAGGTTTCGCACGCGAAGCTCTATCAGCAGGCGCTGAAGGAACTGGAGTCCTGGAAGGTTGCCAACAAGGACTTCCTCGTCTGCCAGATCTGCGGCTTTACCAGCCTCGACCAGGCACTGAAGAAGTGCCCCGTCTGCGACTCGCCCCGCAGCAAGTTCGACGTCGTCAAGTAACCCACTCAGCCTGATCATCGCCACCCCGCCAACCGGGTACGGCAGTCGCGGCCGCGGCCAGCAGCGCTGCGGTCGCGGCGTGCCTCCCCCTACCAAGGGCGTGGGTGGCGAGGTTCGTTTCCGGGCAGATACCCTACCGTGAAAAACCTGCGCTGGCTTGCCGTGCTCGGCTCGCAGATAGTGCTCATCGTCGGCTTCTGGTTCTGGTATCACTGGCGCCATCCGCTGGGCAACCTGTTGACCGGCGACGCGGTTGGGCAGCTGCTGGCCTACGGTCGTCTGGCGGGCCTGCTGGCGGCCTTCGGGGTGTTGCTTCAGCTCATCCTGATTGGCCGGGTGGGGTGGGTCGAACCGTCCTTCGGCCTCGACCGTCTCACCCGCTTGCACCATGTACTTGGCCTGGCGCTGCTGGCTCTGCTGCTGGCTCATCCGCTGCTGGTGCTGACGGGCCACGCCCGGCAGGCCGACGTCGGCCTCTGGGCGCAGTTACTGGATTTCTGTCGCAGCTGGGAGGATGTGTTGGCGGCGGTGCTCGGCCTGGCCATTCTGCTGACCGCCGTCGCGCTTTCGTTGGGCGCGGTGCGCCGCCGACTGCGCTACGAGACGTGGCATCTCACCCACCTGGGCCTGTACCTGGCGCTGGCGCTCGTCTTTGGCCACCAACTCGAGGTGGGCAGCGATCTCACCGAGAACCGCTGGTTTGCGGCGTATTGGTGGCTGCTCTACGGCGTGGTGCTGGGCAATCTGCTCGGCTACCGGGTCGGTCGGCCGCTGTGGCGTTTCGCTGGTCACCGCTTTGCGGTCGCACGATTGGTGGCTGAACCTGGCGAGGTGACCTCCGTGATCCTCCACGGCCGCCACCTGGAGCGCTTCCGTGCCCGCGGAGGCCAGTTCTTCATGGTGCGCTTCTGGGCGCCGGGCTTTCGTTGGCAGGCGCATCCGTTCTCGCTGTCCTGCCCGCCGGATGGAACCCAGCTCAGACTGACGATCAAGCCAGTGGGCGACTTCACCCGCCGGATTCCACAGCTTCAGCCGGGCACGCCGGTCATCCTCGATGGCCCGCATGGAATCTTTACCGCCGAGGTCTGTCAATCGTCGCGGGTGCTGTTGCTTGCCGGGGGGATTGGCATCACCCCGATTCGGGCGCTGGCGGCGGACCTGCTCGCGGCGGGGCGCGAGATCATCCTGATCTACGGCAACCGGACGCCCTCGACCGTCGTCTTCGGAGAGGAACTGGAGGCTTTGGCCCAAGCGGCCGCCGGGCGCCTGCGAATCATCCACGTCATGAGCGACTCCCCTGGCTATCCGGGCGAGAAGGGGCGGGTTGACCGAGACTGCGTCTGCCGACTTGTCCCCGATGTCGCGGAGCGCGATGTTTACCTCTGCGGTCCGCCGCCGATGATGGCCGGCCTGCGCCCGGCCTTGTTGGCCTTGGGCGTACCGCCGCACCGCCTGCACGACGAGCGCTTCGCGTTGTGAGTGTATGTTTGTGGACGGCAGCCAACCGGGCCGCCACCGACCGCCAGGGCAAGGAGGAGCACGCATGGCCGGGATCAAGGTCCACCGCAGTCTGCACATCGAACAGCCGAACATCCTGGAGGAAGCCCAGGTAACCTGGGTCGGGTACACGGCTCCCAGTGGACCGGAGCTGATCGAGACCGTGACCTACGGCGGCCAGCGCGGCTACTACTTCACCGTTCGCCATCTCAGCCGCCGCGACCACCATCCCCGCCCCGCCGAAATCCGCCGCAGCCAGGATCATGGCCGCACCTGGGAGACGGTCCAGACCTGGACGGGCGACGCGCCCGTTCATGGGGCCTGGCATTTGGACCTTGAAGGACCGTGCTACCTCTACCATCCGCGCCGCGAGGCGTTGCTGCGCCTCTACCGCAGCCAGTTCAGGGTCGACGGCCTGCTGCCCTGGGACGTCGGCGCCCCGGAGCGCCTGACGGGTCTGATGTGGACGCAGGTCTCCCGTGATGGCGGCCAGACCTGGGCCGCGCCGGAACAGCTCCTCTGCGGCCCCGGCGCGACGCCCGCGGACTGGGCCCCGGACACCCGTTTCGGCCGCAACTGCGGTGGGGTTGAGGGCGCGACGCCAGTCTGGCTCCCGGACGGCCGGGTGCTGCTGCCCTTCTTCAGCGCCGAGGCCACTCCGGCGGGCCGTTTCCGCTGTGCCTGCCTGCTGGGGCGCTGGCGGGCGGACGCATCAGGCCTGGATTGGGACCTGTCCGCCTTCGCCACCGTCGGGCCAGACGGTTCGGACGATGGCGGCGATGAGCCCTGCGTGGCTACGCTGGCCGATGGCCGCTGGCTGATGGTCATGCGGGTACGCACCCGGCAGCAGTCCGCGGTAAAGGTACCCAGCGCCCGCTTCTGGACCGTCAGCGCCGACGCCGGACGCAGCTGGTCCGAGCCGCAGGTCCTGCGCTACACCGACGGCCGGCAGGTCTACTGCCCCGCCTGCCTGGCGCACGTGTTCCGGGCTACGGCCAACGGTCGGTTGTACCTGATCACCAACCTCCTGGACCGTCCCACCGTCGGCTGCGATCCCCGCACCACTCTGCAGATTGCCGAGATCGACCCGCAGAGCCTGGCCGTGATTCCCGAAACGGTCACGGCCATCGAGACCCGGGACGCCGCCGCGGGCCAGCCCGAGACCCTTCGTTTCTCGAACTGGCGCCGCTACGAGGACCGTGAAACCGGCGCCATCGTGCTGCTGATGTCCGGCTGCCCGGGCGATGTCGGCCGCCACGAGACCTGTGGCGTGCCGCCGCACGCCTATCGTTATGACCTCGAGCTGCCACGCTGAGGGCGCGGACGGATCGCCACACCTTGTCTGGCCGGAGAGGAAGACCATGGCTGACCTGCTGCTCATGCATAAGCGCATCGACCTCGATGCCTCGCTGGTGTTGTACGATCGACCCCTCACCGCCGCGAGCTTGGCGGAGGACTGGGAGGTACGCCACTCGACCTGGCGCTGCGACGGCGAGGCGCTGCTCGGCGTCAATCCGGAGCCCGGACCGGGCGTGATCATGTCGCGCCGCGGCTTTCCGGGCAATGTGCTGCTGGATTTCCACGCCCGGACCGTCTTGCCCTCGACGCACGACATCGATGTCATGTGGAACCTGAGCTGGGACGAGCAAAACAACACCCGCGGGGCGGCCTATGTCGCCGGGATTCAGGGCTGGTGGGATGGCAAGATCGGCATCGAAAAGTCCCCCGACTACCGACTGGTGGCGGCGGCGCCCTGCCCGTGGTTCGAGCCGGGCCGCGAGTATCACATCCAGGCCGGCTCCATCGAGGGGCACTGTTTCGTTTTCGTCGATGGGCTGCTGCGGCTGGAGCTGTTCGATCCGGCGCCGATCGACTCGAGCGTGCATAACCGAATCGGTTTCGAGGCCTACCAGAGCATGATCCGCATCCGCGGCCTGGTGGTCCGGCAGATCGTCTGGCAGAAACGGCCGCAAGCCTATCCGCGGGAGTTCTGATGAAGATGACCTATCACGCCGTGTGGGTCGGCGCCGCCATGGTGCTGCCGTGGTTGGCGGGGTGTGCCGGGGTGGGGTCGGCCAGCGACCGTTCGGGCGGGGCCGAGGCGGCCGAGCGCATGACGCCGATCGAGCTGTACGTGGCTACGGATGGTAACGATGCCTGGTCAGGACGCCTGACCTCACCCAACCGGGCCGGCACCGACGGACCCTTCGCTACGCTCAGCCGAGCCCGCGATGAGTTACGCGGACTCCGGCGCCAAGGGCCGCTGGCGGCCGGGGCTACCGTTTGGCTGCGCGGCGGCGCCTATCACCTTACCGCGACCCTGGTTCTCAACGGCGTGGATTCCGGTACGGCCGCCGGCCCCATCGTCTACCGGGCCTTCCGCCACGAGAAGCCGATCCTGGTAGGGGGGGCGGAGGTGCGTGGTTTCGTGCCGCATCAGGGCGCCATTCTCAAGGCTGATCTCAAAGCTTGCGGGCTGACCGGGGCCGAGGTCAAGCAGGTGCTGTTTGGGGGGCAGCGCATGATCCTGGCGCGCTACCCCAACTACGACCCGCAGAACCCCTACGCCGGCGGCTTCTCCTACATCGAGGCGCAACCCACCCCTGGCAGCACGACCTCGTTCGAGGCACCGGCCACGGGCATCCACGCCTGGGCCCGGCCCACGGACGGCCAGGTATGGGTGTTCCCCGGGGTGAATTACTGGAACAACATCATCCCCATCGCCGCGGTTGACCCGGCAAGACGCCTCATCACGCTGGCCCAGTCGGCCTCCTACGGGCTGAACCCAGGCGACCGTTACTATGTGCGCGGGCTGTTCGAGGAGCTTGATGCCCCCGGCGAGTGGTATGCCGACAAGGCGACCTCGACGCTGTACTTCTGGCCGCCCGCGGACCTCGCCAGCGGCCAGGTCTCGGTCCCGCGGGTCAGCCCGATCGTGAGCCTGGCCAAGGACGCCAAGGAGGCCGAGGGACCGCGCTACATCACCCTGCAGGGACTGGTGCTGGAGGGCAGCGACGGTCCGGCGGTGGCGCTGAGTTCAGCCCAGTCCTGCGCCGTGGTGGGCTGCGAGCTCCGCAATGTCGGCACGGGCGTGGCGCTCTCGGCCTGCAAGGAAGGCCTCGTCTACGGCAACGACATCCACGATACCGGCGGCTCCGGGGTCACCGCCTACTCCGGCAACCGCAATCCCACCGCTCCGGACGCCAATCGGATCGAGAACAACTACATCCACCACACCGGCTACTACGCCAAGACGGCCTCTGGGGTGTCCACCAACGGCGTCGGCAACCTCGTCTCGCACAACCTCATCCACGACTGCCCGCGCATCGGCATCGACTACAACGGCAACGATCACGTCATCGAGTACAACGAGGTGCGGCACATCAACCTGGAGACACAGGACAGTGGCGCCACCTACTCCCTTGGCCGCGACTGGACCAACCGCGGGCACATCGTGCGTTACAACTACGTCCACGATACCCTCGGCTACGGCCGCCACGGTGGCAAAGAGTGGTTCTCGCCCTTCTTTACCTTCGGCATCTACCTCGACGACTGGAGCAGCGGCCAACAGGTCTACGGCAACATCGTCGCGCGCTCCTTCCTGGCCGGCATCGATGTCCACAGCGGTCGGGACAACCTCATCGAGAATAACATCATCTACGACTGCTACCGCGAGCAGATGCGCTACCAGGAATGGCCCACCTCGCACAAGATGCTGCCCGACATGCTGAAGCAGGCGCAGGCCTGGCCGCACGCAGGGGTCTACCCTGGCCTGGCCCGGCATCAGGACCCGGTCAAGGACTCGACCATGTCCTACAACATCTTCCGCCGCAATATCATCAGTTACGGGAGACCGGGGGCAACGCTGTACGCTGTCTCCGGCCTCGACTACGCCACCACCGAACACGACTACAACCTCATCTGGCGCCGCGGCGAGGAGCCGGATTCATCCTTCACCAAGATGCGGGAGAAGGGTCTGGATCAGCACTCCGTGGTCGCCGACCCGAAGTTCCGCGACCCTGCCAAGGGCGACTTCCGCCTCGCCTCCGACTCTCCGGCCCTGGCCCTCGGTTTCAAGCCGATCCCCGTCGCCGAGATCGGACCGTACAAGGATCCGCGGCGGGCCTCCTGGCCGATCGTCGAGGCCGAAGGCGCCCGGGAGCACCCGCATGTCATTGCCGCCGTGGTCCGCCCGACGCCGCGCTGTGTGGCGGCCCGCCGGGTCGCCACAGTCACCCTCGACGGCCGGCTGGAGCCCGGCGAGTGGCAGGGCCTCGATCGTACCAAGGCCATGCTGCTGGCCCAGGAACCGAGTGGCAACAGCGGCGCCAAGCCGCCCAGCTACGCCTGGATCGCGGCTGATGATGAGGCGCTCTACGTGGGCCTGCTCAATGAACTCAAGGAGGGCACGACGCCCTCTGCCGGTCAGCGCTGGGGTGGCGACGACGGCGCTGAAGTCTGCCTGCAACGCGGCGACGGCAAGGGGCCGATCTTCGTCCTCCAAGGCTTTGCCGGCGGAGCTTTTCAGAGCATGGACCACGCCGGCGCGTCGGCGACCGAGGTCGAACGCCTCGGCAAGGCGTGCTCCTTCGCGGCCAGCCGCACTGGCAGCACCTGGTCGGGCGAGTGGCGCATCCCCTTCGCCGCCGCCGGCATCGACTTGAAAACGGCAAAGACGCTGCGCTTCAATATTGGCGTCCGCAAGACCGCCGGCCCGTGTCCCTGGGTGTGTTGGGTCGGCACCGGCGGGCCGAACTTCGAGGTCGGCAGCGCCGGCGAGGTAAGGCTGAGAGAGTAGCAACGGGCGCGCCCCGGCCTTAGCCTACGGTTTTCTATCACCACGAACGGGAGGATGGCAGACATGTCGAACGAGACTTCAAAGCCGGCACTGCTGGGCGGCATGGCGGCGGTGACCTTGCGGAGTCCGGCCTGGCCGCTGGTGACGGAGGCCGATGTCGAGGCGGTCGCGGCGGTCGTGCGCAGCGGCACCTGGAGCTGGCTGGGCCCGCAAGAGCGTGCATTCTGCGACGAGTATGCCCGCTTCCTGGGGACGCGCTACTGCCTGTGCCTGGCGAATGGGACGGTGACGTTGCAGTGCGCCTTGCAGGCGGTGGGCGTCGAGCCGGGCCATGAGGTCATCGTGCCGGGTCTGACCTGGGTGGCGACGGCCCAGTCCGCCCTGGATGTCGGCGCCGAGGTCGTCTTTGCCGACGTCAATGCGGCGACCCTCTGCCTGGATCCGGCGAGCTTCGAAGCTGCCATCACGCCGCGCACCAAGGCCGTCATCCCCGTGCATCTGTATGGCTGCATGTGCGATATGGACGCCATCACCGAGATCGCCCGCAAGCACGGCATCAAGATCGTGGAAGACGTCGCCCACCAGCACGGCAGCCGCTGGCGCGAGCGGGCCGCGGGGGCGTTGGGGGATGCGGGCAGCTTTAGCTTCCAGCAGAGCAAGGTCCTAACCTGCGGCGAAGGCGGGGCGGTGTCGTGCAACGACCCCGAGGTCTACCGGACCGTGTTCGCCCTCAAGCAGGTCGGCTGGGCGCCGAAGGACGCCGAGAAGGCGCCGTATGATCAGCTCGTGCCGGGCGGGCGCTATGGCCACAATTACCGCATGACGGAGATGCAGGCGGCCCTGCTACGGGGCGGCCTTCGGCGCTTGGCAGCTCAGACGGCCCAGCGCGAAGCGACGGCGCGCCTGCTGGCCGAGGCCCTGGTCACTATGGGCGGGCCACTGCAGGCCGTGCCACGGGATCCGCGGGTCACCACCCAGGCCTACTACGGCATGACGCTGCGTTTCGACCCCGCCAGCGCCGACGGGCTGTCGCGCGAGCACTACAACCGGGCGCTGCAGGCCGAAGGCATCAGCCTGGCCACGCCCTATGCGCCCGTCTACCGCCATCCGCTGCTCAACCTGGCCGACCGCACCAGTCCCGTGCCGTACCGCGAGCGCCAGGGGAAGCAGGACTACGCCACCCTGAGGCTGCCTGGCGCCGAGGAAGGCGCCGACCGGACAGGGTTGATCCTCATGCACCAGGCCCTCCTGGCCAGCCCCGCCTACATCGAGCAACTGCTGCAGGGAATCCGACGCACCAACGACCACCTGGCCGCCTTGCGCCACCATTTTGCGGCTCAGCCCAAGCCAGGTTGAGCCGGGCGGCAAGACGCGGGACGACGGCCTGGAGCCCGCGATGCCAAGCCCGTTTCGGGCAGGTTCGCGGTATCCCCGTGCCTGCAGGACCCCAGAGACGGCGGTCCGCCGCGTTCCGGGCGTAACCGGAATGGCACCGCGGCGGTCACCCCAGGCACCCCGAAGGCTACGGCTTCTGCTCCTCGCGCAAGACGCGGGCGACCTCCGCCGGGGCAGCGCCAGGCAGAGCCAACAGGGAAACGGTCGTCGTCCAGCTGGCGCCCGGGGCCAAGCGTGCCGGGGTGTACATCCACTCGGTGGTTGGCGGTTCCCCGCGCCACGAGTAGACCTGGGAGACCTGGTCACGCACGAAGGTCAGCACCACTCCGGCCTCCGGTCCCAGCACCGCGATGCGGTTGCCGACCAAGGCCCCGACGGCGCGCTGGCGCAGGGCCGAGGCGGCGCCGTCAGGCAGGTCACCGGCGGCGCTGACGGTGAAGACACTGTCGCCACCCGGCCCGCGGACCTCGCGGACACCGTCGACCCACGGCACCAGCAACGGGCAGCCGAAAAGCGCCCCCTGACCCGAGCGCTGCAGGGCCTCTCGTCCCGGTTGCAGGACGTGGTGCATCCAGAAGGCCACGGTCCGCTCCGCCTCACCGCGGTTCTCAAGGTCGATTTGCAGCCGGATCTCGGGACGATCTGCCGCGATCCGAAAGGTCTTGCGCAGGCGCAAGCCGCCGAGGAGCGGCGACCCGGCCCATTCGCGTTCGAGAACGACCTCCGCCGCGCCCTCGCGCAGGCCGCGGCTGCGGACTTCGCAGGCGGCGTCCTCGTCGCCGCTCCAGCGTGCCTTCTCCGGCGCCCAGACCAGATCGACCGCGGCGCCATCGCCCTTGGCGCCGGTCGGGGCAACGAAGGTGACGCCGCCAGCGTTCCAGCGGCGGATGCGACCGCCGAGATCGGGGGCAAGCACAAGCTCCTGCGTGGGGGTCTGGATCACGAGTCCGCCCGCGTCGGCGTCCGTGCCAGCCAGAATGCGGATGCCGGCGGCGGTCACATTCTCTTCGCGGACCTCTTCACGGCGGAAGCGGCGTTGCCAATCATCGAGTACAGCCTGGGCGTCATCGGCTGGCGCGACGGCATCCTCAGCCCGAGCGGCGCGCACCAGGATGAAGCGCGTTCCCAGCGGCGGGATACTGAGTCCCAGGCCACTGGCAAGCTCGCTCGCGCCCCAGGCACGGGCGCTGCCGCGGGCCAGGCAATGGCCGGTGCTGAGGTCCTCGACGGTCAGGCCCGCGCCGGGCGGGGCTGTGGCCACGCTCAGACGGACGGCGGCGGCGCGACTGGGGTGGAGGTTGAACACGACGGCCAACAGACTGTCAGCCTGGCGCCAGGCGAGGTGACGCAGGTGCGGGGCCCAGTCGGGGTCACGGGTGAGGCGCTCGCGGCCGTCCTGGCGGTAGAGGCGTTCGCGGTCAGGCAGGCCCTCGGCGCGGACCGCGGTGTCGTCGTGGGTGCCATGCCGGAACCACGACTCCGCGCGGGCAATCTCCGCCATGGCCGCCTGGATCGCGTGCAGATAGGCGCCGTCGAGGTGATCGAACGAGGCGTAGAATCCTCCCCCGCTGCCCCCCGCCGCGGCGATGGCCAGCAGGTTCTGCCGGACCTCGGCCGGGCTGAACACGACGGACTCAGCGGACCAGGCATCGTAGAACGCCGCGGTGAGCACCAGGGTGGGCTTGGTCAAGGTGCGGCAGGTGCGGACCACGTTGTCCACAAAGCGCGCGCCGCCGTGGTACATCATGGGCGTATGCTGATCGGCGACGGCATCGAACTGGCGCACGTCCACGGCTTCGCCGTCGAAGACCTCGCTGCCGGGTGGATCGGGCACCCAATGGGCGCAGATGCTGTTGACCAGCCCCGGGGCGAGGTCGCGGACCAGCTCCGAATGCAGGCGGATGATCTCGGCATTCTGCCACATGCGGAAGCGCGTCCAGGCGGGCCGGTATTGTGCCAGGATGACCTCGGGGGTGACGTCGGCGGCCAGGGCTGGACCGCCGTGGCTGGCGAGCTGGGCCAGACAACGGCTACAGAAGCACGAGCGTGTCGCATCCATGGGCCCGGAACCGCCGACCTCATAGTCATTGCTGATCGCCCAGCAGAGCTCGCGGACCTCAGGCGTCAGCAGACCCTGGAGCCAGGTGCGGTACTCTTGCAGGAAAAGCGGACCGTGGTCGCTGACATACCCCGGGCAGAACACCCCCACCCAGCGCTTACCATCGCGGTCCAGCAGCCAGACCTCTTCCGGGTAGCCGCGGGCGGCCCAGTCGATGCGACCGTAGTTGTGTAACTGAAAGCCGTAGGGGCCAGCGCTGCTCCAGCCCATCCCCAGACGCAGGCGCCAGCCGCGGGCTTTGAGTTCGCGGGCAAGCTCGAGGGTGCGGTCACGGGTGGGCAACTGCGTGCCGCGCACCCCGACCGCTTCGAGGGTGGCGAGCAGGTTGCCGCGCAGCGCCGGGGTGGCCGCCTCAAGCGTGTATTCGTACCACGGCATCAGATCGAACGCCTGCGGCAGGCGCACCGGCGGGAGAGGCGGCAGAGAGGCGAGGCGGACCCGCGCCTCGAGGCCACGGCCCGCTTTGCCCTCCAGGTGGTAAACCAGGTCGCCACCCACGAACCCAGGCTCAGGCTGCAGGAAGGGCGCAAACACGGTGGCCCACGGCGGCGCACTCTGGCCCACGGCCCGCGTCGGGACGGGAATGCGGTAGCGCCGGAAGCCGAGGCCGTCGTGCTGCACCGGCAGTGGCTCTGCCAGGCTCGGCCTGCCGAGATCAGGATGCAGCCACGTGGCGTCGGCGAGCTGGACCCCCTCGGGCAGGTCGAGGAGCAGGACCAACTCCTGGGCTTGGCCGCGATCGCCAACAAAGCCGAAGGCCGGGGCCAGCGCCGCGCCGCTCAGGAGATGGAAGGTGGGGACACCGCCGCTGGCGCTGGCGGTCAAGGCCGTGGGAAAAGCGAGCGCCTGGACTGGGAAGGTGGCCGCTGGCGCCAGGCTCGCGCCACAGTCCGTCAGTGCCGCCCGTGCCACCGTGGCAACGTCGCCGGCCCATACGGTCAGAGCCAAATCGGCCACCAAGCGCGTGCCCGCAGGGTGTTCGAGGTAGCCTGGACTGCCTTGGTCGAGACCGTTGGCGCGCGGATTGGCGAACTCCAGGACGAAGCCGCCCGCCGTCAGCCGACTGGCCAGGTTGTGCTGGCCGCGGAAGCCGGCCCAGGCCTCGAGGTCCGGAAACAGGACCGCGATCCCCTCGGCCCGCGGCCGGACGGCCGCCGCCAGCCAACGGTCGCGCCGGAAGTCGGGGAAGCCGAGAGAGCCGTCCGCCGCCGGCGTGCGGAAGTACGTGCCCGGCGCGGCCTCCGCCAGTGCCGTGGCCGCGCCACTCGGCCCCGGAGACAAAAGCGTATCCGCGTCGGCAGCGGTGACCCAGATGACCCCGAACCGGCGCACCCAGGCAGGCTGCATGAGTTCGGCCTCCCAGCGCAGCCGGACCCAGGGCTTGCCCGCGGCGAAGGTGAAGATCTTATTCACCCGCAACCACGGCGCGAAACCCTGCGTGACCTGGATTTCGGTGGTCCCGTCAGCACGGCCTTGGACCACGGGAGGTTCGGCGCGGGCCATCCATTCCTCGATGGCGGCGGGCTTGGTCGTGTCGTCGCCCGGGGGGCCCAGGGTCACGCTGAGCCCAGGGTTCCAGCCGCCGACTTGGGCCAGCAGGTTCGGGCGCCCCGGCGGGGAAAGCTCGAGCAGTCGCCCGTCAACGCCGATCAGGGCGTGAAGAGCGCCGGTCTCGACCGCGGTCCGACCCGCCGCCGCCGGCGAGACCTCGACGGCCGCGGTGACCAGAACCGGTAGACAGGCCAACCCGATCAGCAGCATCCGCATGTAACTACCTCATGAGCCACGTTGATGAGTCAGCCAGAGTGTTCGTAAGCTGAGTAGACTGGGGCGCCGATGACGGTCGAGAAGCGGGAGTCGACGAGCGCCTGGCGGCTTACCACGGTGCGCTCCAAGGGCGACTGCCCTCGCCTGGCCGAGCACACCTGAGATCCATCTCGCCGCGCCTCAGCGGGACGAAGAGGGGGCACGCAAAGCCCGGAGCGACGGTTCGACCTGCATTCAGGAGATTCGCTACCCGCAAGGTCACACCCTCTCTGCGGGGCGGTTCCCCTTCTTCTGCGGAACTTCGTAGACACCCGCGCGCTCAGCGACCATCAGGCCCTCTGGCATGGGCTGCTGGAAGCGGCCTTCGACGACACCCCTGACGGTGATATCCTCATCCAGCGACTCCCAACGCAAGGCGGTCCCGTTCAGACGCAGCGCGACCTCCTGGAGTTGGTCGTCGCTGGCCCGGTTCAGGATCCGAAACCGGTCGGCGGGAAAGCCCACAGTCCGATAGTCCGTGAGTTCGACGAACACCGTTCTGCCCTCGACCCAGACGCGGACCGCCACCGGTTCGCACTGGCCAGCGCTGTCAGGCGTGATGGAATTCATCGTACTTCCCATGGAGATAGCTGACGTTGGCGAACACCAGGCGTTCTATCTCACGCACCATGTGAGGGGGCATGCCTTTGTTTGCTGCCAGGCTGACGGGATCCAGCCAGAACTTGCACTCCAAGTCTCCTGTCGTGACATGGATGTGGGCTGGCTCGCCGGGTTCGTCGGAGTAGAAGTGAAACCGGTACGGACCTATTCGCAGTACGGTTGGCACTGCTTTGCACCCCTGCGCCAGAAGCACTCCTGCATGCCCAACCACGACGCTAGCATCGTCGGGCTACGCTGACGGACTAATGTACGCCGCGCGGAGCACTGTGTCATGTGGGACAGGCTGCTTCTCATACTACAACCGCAGCAGCCTCTGGGCGCGCTGCCAGGCTTCGGCCAGGAACACGGTGCGGTCCTTGAACTGGGAGTTCCTGAGGTCGGCCTCGAGGAGCAGGCTGCGGGAGTAGCCCAGGCCACGCAGGACACTCATGAGCTGTGGCCAATCCGTGTCGCCCTCGTAGGGCAGCCGGTGGGAATCCTCGCCCGAGTTGTCGTGGAGATGCACGATGCACAGCCGCGGGCCGTATTTCTCCAGGATCTTGAAGTGGTACTCCGAGTGCTCCGGCCGGGCCCCGATGGACACGACCTCGAATCCGGTCTGGCGAATCAACGACATAGCCTCGACGAAGGGCAGCGTGGCGTCGAACGAGGTGCAGATGGCGGGCTTCATGGGCTACTCCTCACGGTGAGGGTGGCCGGGGGCAGGCCGGCGGCCTCTGCCGTCAACCGCAGGTTGCCCGCGCGGGCGCCGGTCTTGAGCACCACCAGACAGCGCCCGCGGTACGCCGGTCGTTCCGGCTGCTGGAAGCTCGCTATGCCGCGAGGGTCGGGACTGCCCACGGCCACGATGGTGCCGGGGCCTTCGAGGCGGAAGCGCACCAGGCTCTCGGCGTCTGGATTGAGCACGCCGGCGGCGTCCCGCAATTCGACGCTCACAAAGCATAGGTCCTGCCCGTCGGCGGCGAGTTGCGTGCGGTCGGGGGTCAGGCGGAGGGCGGCGGCGGCGCCGGCGGTATCCAGGCGCCAGGAGGCCAGCTCCTGGCCCGCGGCGTCGAGGCCGGTCGCCAGCAGCGCCCCGGGTTCGTAGGGCACTTCGTAGGTGGCCGTGAAGCGCGTGCTCCGGGTAGTCGCCTGCGCGCCGAGGTCACGCCCATTGAGCCGCAGCCGCACCTGCGGACAGGACGAGTAGACCCGCACCGTGAGCGGGCGTCCTTCCTGCCCAGGCCAGGTCCACGACTCGCGCTCGTCGGGCCAGCCCCAGCCCCACACCAGCTCCTTGGTCTTACCGGGCGGCAAGGGAGGTTGCACGAAACAGGAGACGGTCGGTTCCAGGCCCCACACCGCGGCCCGGTAGTAGGACTGCGGGCGCCGCCAGCAGCAGAGGTCGAGGTCGCCGCAGTTCGACACGGTCCAGGGCCAGGTGGCGTACAGCGATGGCTCGCCCTCGAAATGCGTGAAGCCCAGCGCCGACTCGCCGAGGTAGTCCATGGCGGTCCAGACGAAGTCGCCGATGACGTAGGGCAGGTCCAGAGTGGCCATCCAGTGCTCGAAGCACTTCAACGGGAACGACTCGGTGCCGGCGATGAGGCGGGCAGGCAGGCGTTCGTGATCGGGGCGGTAGCAGTCTTCGCGGTAGTTGTAACCGCAGACCTCGAGGTGGCCGAACTGGGCATCGAGGGCCTCCCAGGGCTTGGCGCCGGGGTGCGCCCCGATGGCAACGGCGCGGCTCGGGTCGAGCGCCCGCACCCAGGCACTCAGCCCGCGCCCGCGTTCGGCGCCCTCGGGAGTGGCCTGTTCGGGAATCTCGTTGCCGATGCTCCACATCACGACGCTGGGGTGGTTGCGGTCGCGGCACACCATGGCCTCGATGTCGCGCTCCCACCAGGCCGCAAAGAAGCGCCCGTAATCCCGCGGGCTCTTGCCTTGGTTCCAGCAGTCGAAGGCCTCATCCATCACCAGCACCCCCAGGCGGTCGCAGGCGTCTAGGAAGCCCGGCGAGGGCGGGTTATGGCTGGTCCGGATGGCATTGAAACCCGCGGCCTTGAGCAGCTCGACCCGACGCTCTTCCGCCCGGTCGTAGGTGCAGGCCCCGAGGCAGCCATTGTCGTGATGCACACAGCCCCCGCGCAGCTTCAGCGCCTGGCCGTTGAGCCGAAAGCCGCGCTCGGCGTCCATCTCGACATGCCGAATGCCGAAGACGGTCTCGACCCGGTCGAGGGGCTGACCCGCCCGCCGCAGCGTGCTGACCAACCGCTGGAGCACGGGCGTCTCGGGAGACCACAGCGCCGGCGTGGCAACCGTAAGCTCCTGCTCGACGGTCTGGCGCCCGGCCACGACCACGCACGGCGACACGACCGTGGCCAGGGTCTGGCCCGCCGCGTCGACCACCGTGGTTGCCAGTTCCGCCGCACCGTCGGCCACCGTGGCCCACTCCAGCGTCGTCTGCACCCGCACCAGCGCGCGTGCCGCCGAGACCTCAGGCGTGGTGACAAAGACGCCCCACGGCTCCACCCGATCCGCGCCGGTCATGGTCAGCCAGACGTGCCGGTAAATCCCCGCACCCGGAAACCAGCGGCTGCTCTTTCCAGACGCATCTACCTTGACTACAATGACATTCGGCTCCGTGCCGAAACGTAGGTGTGGCGTCACGTCGAGGTGGAAACCGGTGTAGCCATAGGGATGCTCGCCGAGGCAGACGCCGTTGCACCACACGGTGGCGTTCATGTAGACGCCGTCGAAGGTGAGGGTGACGTGCCGGCCGCGCTCGGATTCTGGCAGGCTGAAGCGCTTGCGGTACCAGCCCAGGCCGCCGACGGTGAAGCCCTGCGCGCCGCCGCCCTCGGCCGTCGAGTCAAAGGGACCGGAACGCCGCGGGGCTACTGCTGCCGGCGCCGACCCCGTGACCGTGGCCGGGCTCAGCGCGGGCAGGTCCTCGACGCTCCAGTCATGGGGCAGATCGACCCCGCGCCAGCCGGAGTCGTCCAGGTCGGGGGCTTCGGCGCCAGGCGCATCCCCGCGCTGGAAACGCCAGTCGCGATCGAAGCGCTCGGTCCGCCGCGGCGAGGCCGAGGCGAGCTCGGCAGACAAGGTCTTCTTGGCCATGATCAACTCTCCGTCAGTGCGTGCTCCCGTTGCCGTCAACAGGCGCGCCTCCGCGACGCCGCGCGCTAACATAGCACACGGCGGCCGAACTCAGAGAGATCACGGGGTCAACCCTCGACTTTTAGCTTCACATTGACAAATTCAACCTCGAAGGGGAAGTACGTGTGGGGCCGTGGAGGTTTGCCCTCCAGCAGGGCCTCAGGCGCGTCGTGGGGGAACGCGACGCAACGGCAAGCACGCCTGTGATCCTGAACCCGCCCTGGTCCGACCGGCGGCGCCATTGGCATCCTGGCGTCCCGGCTGTACTTTCATTCAGCGTGGCGTAGGACGCAGCACAGAGGGCAATTCTATGGCAGCGCCAACCAACACCTCTATGGTCACCCCGGACGACTTGCTCCGACGCATCGAGTTGCACCTGCAGTACACCCGTGGTCGCAGTCTGGCTTCGGCCTCGGACTTCGACAAGCTCTGGTGTCTGTGTCACGCGATTCGGGACTTCGCTCTGGACCGCATGATCGCCAGCGAGCGGACGTACATCGAACAGGACGCCAAGCACGTCTTCTATGTGTCGATGGAGTTTCTGATTGGCCGACTGCTGGCCAACAACGTCATCTCGCTGGGGTTGCGGACGGCGGTGGAGCAGGTGATGCCGCGGCTGGGGTCGGAGGCGGAAGCCCTGTTGGCGTTGAAGCCCGACGCTGGCCTCGGCAACGGCGGACTGGGCCGCCTGGCGGCGTGCTTCCTGGATTCGCTGGCGACGCTCGAATACCCTGGCTATGGCTATGGCCTCCGCTACGAACACGGCATGTTCCGGCAGGATTTCGCCAATGGCTGGCAGACCGAGCGGCCCGACGACTGGCTGAAGTTCGGTTATCCGTGGGAAATCGTGCGGCCCGAGGACACCGTGCCGGTACTGGCCTATGGGCGCCTCGAAGATGTCGGCGTGGCCGGCGCCCAGCCAATCTGGGTCGACTGGCAGATGATTGAAGGGGTGCCCTACGACATCCCGATCATCGGCTACGGGGTCAATAACGTCAACGCGCTCCGGCTCTGGCATTCGCGGGCGGCGGAGGACTTCCGGCTGGACATCTTCAACCAAGGCGATTACGTCCGCGCCGTGCAGGAGAGGAACTGGGCCGAGACGATTACCCGGGTGCTGTATCCTTCCGAGAACACCCATGCCGGCAAAGAACTGCGCCTGCTCCAGGAGTACTTCCTGGTTGCCTGCTCGGTACGGGATGCCACGCGGCGACATCTGAAGCGGCACAAGGACCTGGCCAACTTTGCCGTCAGGAACGCTATGCAGCTGAATGACACACACCCGGCGCTGGCGGTCGCGGAACTGATGCGCTTGCTGGTGGACGAGCACGATCTGCCCTGGGAAGCGGCCTGGGAGATCACCGTCCCGACCTTTGGGTACACCAATCACACCCTCTTACCCGAGGCCTTGGAGCGCTGGCCGGTGCCCCTGTTCGAGCGCGTGCTGCCGCGCCACCTCTCGATCATCTATGAGATCAACCGCCGCTTCCTCGACGATGTGCGCCTGTTCTATCCCGGTGATGACGCCAAGGCGCGGGCGCTGTCGCTGATTGAGGAAGGGCCGGTGAAGCAGGTCCGCATGGCCAACCTCGCCATCGTGGGCAGTCACTCGGTCAACGGCGTGGCCAAGCTCCATTCGGATCTGGTGAAGTCAAACCTGGTGCCCGACTTTGCCCAACTCTGGCCGGAACGCTTCAGCAACAAGACCAATGGGGTCACCCAGCGGCGCTGGTTGCTGGCCTGCAACCCGGGCCTGGCGGCACTCATTTCCGCCGCCATCGGCGAGGGCTGGATTCGCGACCTCGAGGAGCTGCGGCGCTTGGAGCCCTTGGCGGATGACACGGCCTTCCTCGACCGCTTTCTGGCGGTGAAGCTGGAGAACAAGCGCCGACTGGCCAAGGTCATCGCCGCACGCGGCGGCCCTGCCGTCAGCCTGGATTCGCTGTTTGACGTGCAGGTCAAACGGCTGCACGAGTACAAACGGCAGTTGCTCAACGCGCTGCACATCGCGGCGCTGTACCGGCGCCTGAAGGCGAATCCGGCGCAAGATATGGTGCCGCGCACCTTCATCTTCGGCGCCAAGGCCGCGCCGGGATACCACCTGGCCAAGCGCATCATCAAGTTCATCAATTCGCTTGGCGACGTCATCGCCCGCGACCCGGAGGTGCGCGACCGACTGCGCGTCGTGTTCCTGCCGGACTACAACGTCTCGCTGGCCGAAGTCATCATCCCCGCGGCCGATCTTTCCGAACAGATTTCCACGGCTGGCAAGGAAGCCTCCGGCACCGGCAATATGAAGCTGGCATTGAACGGCGCGCTCACCATCGGCACCTGGGATGGGGCAAACATCGAGATCGCCGAAGCGGTCGGCCTGGACAACTTCTTCGTCTGCGGCCATCGTGCCGAGGAGATTGAGCGTCTGACTCGCGAACACTCCTACCGCCCGGCCGCGTGGCTGGAGCAGGACGACGAGCTGCGGGGCGTGGTGGAGGCGATCTGGCGGGGCGACTTCAATCAAGGTGAAGCGGGGTTGTTTGACGACATCGCCCGCACCTTGACCGAGTGGGGTGACACCTACTACCATTGCGCCGACTTCCGCAGCTACGTTGACGCGCAGCAGCGGGTCTCGGACCTCTTCCGCGACCGCCGGGCGTGGGCGCGCCGGGCGCTGCTGAACGTCGCCCGCATCGGCTATTTCTCCAGCGACCGCGCCATCCGGGAATACGCCCAGGAGATCTGGGGCCTGCGGCCGATTCCGGTCGCTCTGGCGGCGACGGCCCCCCACGCCGCGACCACGGGGAAGCAGAAACCGCCCGCTCGCAAGACGGGCCGCTGAAGCAGAAAGACACTTACCATGGCACTCCTGCTCGAGAAAAAGAATGGCCTGGGGCTGGTCACCCTCACGGGTTCGCTCGATGCCTCGGTGGTGGCCTCCTTCAGTCCGCAGACCGCCGCCTGGCTGGAGTCGCAACCCGAGCTCAAACAGGTCGTGGTTGACCTTGGCGAAGTGACCTTCATGGACAGCGCCGGCTTGGGGGCGCTGGTTGGCCTGCTCAAGCGTCTGGCAGCTCGGGGCGGTGACCTGCGCCTCGCCCGGCCCCGGCCCGGGGTGAAGCTGGTGCTGGAGATCACGCGCGCCAACAAGATATTCGCCCTCTTCGCCACGCTTGACGAAGCCCTGGCGCCCGCCCCCGCCAAGCCCTGAGAAGCGGTGTCCGGTGAGGCTCCTGCAAAACCCTCGGCTTCTCCGGCATCCCGCCTGGAGCCTGCGGTCCGCTCGGGCGTGGCCAGGGCGGCGAGGGTGGGGATACCGCGAACCCGGCCCCGGCGGGTCCTTGGCATCGCGGGATCCAAGGCGGCGAGGGTGAGGATACCGCGAACCCGGCCCCGGCGGGTCCTTGGCATCGCGGGATCCAGGGCGGCGAGGGTGGGGATACCGCGAACCCGGCCCCGGCGGGTCCTTGGCATCGCGGGCTCCAAGGCGGCGAGGGTGGGGATACCGCGAC
>CAILKC010000559.1 GCA_903834675.1 uncultured Victivallales bacterium
CGCGCTGAGGTCGCATAGGCCGCCCCTTCAGGGCTCAATCTGTGGGGTGAACGGGTACCCAGGGCGTTGCCCTGGGCTGGTATAGAGCGCCCCTTTGGGGCTGAATACCTCGGCCCATCCTTATTGCACAGGTCGAGAAAAACCGCCCTCCAAAGCGTGCCCTCAGAGCCGGACGCCAATCTTCACTGGCATTGCGGATCGACACCCTCACCGCGTTGCAGGTTGCGCGAGAGACCGGTACCTTTGTCGCCGATGGCACCGCGGAGTACGCCGTTTCGCCCGCTGAACAACAGAGCATTACGAACCACCAAACACACGAAACACACGAAAGTCGGACCTGCGGAAGCAAAGCCTCTTTCTCTCTGTTTCCGAACCCCTTGCGTGTATTTCGTGCCTTTCGTGGTTAATGAAGGAATCCCATGCAGACGCTGACCCCAGCCGACCCCGAGACCAAGTCCGCCGATATCCTGGCGCAGAACGTCGAGCAATTGCGGGCGCTATTTCCCGAGGCCTTCACCGAGGGCAAGATCGATTTCGAGGTCCTGAAGCAGCTCCTTGGCGCCACGGTGGACGAGCGCGAGGAGAAGTACGGCCTGAACTGGCATGGCAAGCGCCGCGCCCGGCAGCTGGCCCTTACGCCCTCGGCCGGCACGCTGCGGCCCTGTCCCGAGGACAGCGTCGACTGGGACACCACCCAGAACCTGATGATCGAGGGCGACAACCTGGAGGTGCTCAAACTCCTGCAGAAGTCCTACGCCGGCAAGGTCAAGCTCATCTATATCGACCCGCCCTACAACACCGGCAAGGATTTCGTCTACCCCGACAACTTCCAGGACAACATCCGCAATTACCTGGAACTGACCGGTCAGGTGGAGGGTGGGCGTAGGATCAGCTCCAACACCGAGGCCAGTGGCCGGTTCCATACCGATTGGCTGAACATGATGTATCCGCGGCTCAAACTGGCGAGGGACCTGCTGCGAGAAGATGGGGTCCTGCTGGTCAGCATTGACGACCACGAGATGTGCGCACTCCGAATCCTCCTTGATGAGGTCTTTGGGGCGGAGAACTTCATCTCCACCTTCGTGTGGAAGCGAAAAGCAGGAGGTGGTGATGACAGCCAGCACGTCGCGGCGGAACACGAATACGTATTGTGTTTCGCCCGCGACGATGGGAAGGCCGGGATCGCCTCAATCCTTCACGAAAGCCCGGCGATGACCGCCAAGTACAACCGCTCTGAGAACGGCAGACGCTACTATCAGGAGCGCCTAGACAAGACGAGTCTCACCTACAGCGCATCAATGGACTTTGAGATTGGGTGCCCTGACGGAACGCTGATAAAGCCTCCTCAGCCGAACCCCCAAACACCCACGACGATCTGGCGCTGGAGCAAGTCCACCGTTAGGGACCGAAGAGACGAACTGATCTTCGAGCGGGACAAGAAGACCGGTGAGTGGAGGATATACACGCGCACCTGGGAGTCCCTAGACGGTGTCACGCCAAGGAGCCTTCTGGTCGACGCTGAGCACGGAAGGAATCGCGACGGAACGCAGGACCTCGCAGACATCCTTGGCCCGAAGGTCTTCACCAACCCAAAGCCGCTGAAACTCCTGCGACACCTCCTGAACATCGCTTCTGGCGACAAGGACTCCCTCGTTCTCGACTTCTTTGCGGGTTCCGCAACAACGGCGCATGCACTCTGGGATCTGAACGTTGTGGATGGTGGTCAGCGGCGTTTCATCATCGTTCAAGTTCCAGAGCCTTCAGGCCGTGACGACTACCCTTCCGTCTCTGAGATCACCAAAGAGCGCCTGCGGCGCGCCGGCAGGAAGATCAAGGACGAGAACCCGCTGTTCCCGGGCGATCTCGGCTTCCGCGTCTTCAAGCTCGACTCCAGCAACATCCGGGCCTGGGACCCCAGCGCGGGAACGCTTGCCGACACGCTCGAACAGCACCAGGAACACCTGAAGGCCGGCCGCACCGAGGCAGACATCCTCCACGAACTGCTACTCAAGCTCGGCCTTGACCTGTGCGTGCCCATCGAGAAGCGCAGCATCGCCGGCAAGGACGTGCATGCCATCGGTGGCGGTGTGCTGTTGGCCTGTCTGGTCACAGAGATCACACGTGATCAGGTCGAGGCCCTGGCGCAGGGCATCGTCGCCTGGCACCAGGAGCTGGCCCCGGCCGGTGACACCACCTGCGTGTTCCGCGACAGCGCCTTCGCCGACGACGTGGCCAAGAGCAATCTCGCGGCCATTCTCAACCAACACGGGCTGACCACCGTGCGGAGCCTGTAGAAACGACAGGGGACTGTAACCGCCATGGGGACAGAGAATCGAGAACCGGAGGACTCCCTGCCGGCAGGCGCGCCCCAGGAACTGGTAGCGCAACTCCGGACGCTGATCCAGGAAGCCCGGCGGCAGGCGCTACGGGCGGTGGACACTGTTCAGGTGCGCACCTGCTGGGAGGTTGGGCGGCATATCGTGGAGTTTGAGCAGGCCGGGGCTGAACGGGCGGAATATGGCGTTCACTTACTGCCCCGGCTGGCGGGACGTCTGACGGCGGAGTTCGGCAGGGGCTTCGACGCATCGAATCTGCGTTACATGCGCCTGTTCTACCAGGCATTCCCGAAGTGTGACGCGCTGCGTCATGAATTGAGCTGGACGCACTACCGCTCGCTGCTCAAGGTCGAGGATGCGGCGGCCCGCCAGTGGTACATGGTCGAGGCGGCGACCCAGAACTGGAGTACGCGGGCACTCGATCGGCAGATCAGTACGCTCTACTACGAGCGTCTTCTGGCCAGCCAGGATCGCCTGGCTGTGCGCGCTGAGGCCGGGGAGAAGATCGGTGCATTGGCCGTGAGCCCGAGGGAATTCGTCCGTGATCCGGTGCTACTCGAATTCCTGGGTATGCCGGACACGGGTCGCCTGCTGGAATCGAATCTGGAACAGGCCCTGACTGACAATCTCCAGGCCTTTCTGCTCGAACTGGGCAAGGGGTTCGCCTTCGTCGCCCGCCAGCAACGAGTCAGCACCGAGTCCAGGGACTTCTACCTGGATCTGGTATTCTACAACTACCTGCTCAAGTGCTTTGTCCTGTTCGACCTCAAGACCGGCGAGCTCACGCACCAGGACATTGGCCAGATGGACATGTACGTACGCATGTACGACGAACTGCGGTGCGGCCCCGACGACAACCCCACGGTGGGTATCATCCTGTGCGCCCGCAAGGACGCTTCGGTGGTGCGATACTCCGTGCTGCATGGACATGAGCAGTTGTTTGCCAGCAAGTACCGGCTTGTGCTGCCCAGCGAGGCCGAGTTGCGGGCCGAACTGGATCGGGAACAGCGCCTGCTGGCAGAGCCAGGGCCGCAAGACGACGGCGCCAGGGGGCCGGATCAGGCATGAAACTGCACTTCGAGCCCAACCTCGACTACCAGCTCCAGGCGGTCGCGGCCGTCTGTGACCTGTTCCGCGGGCAGGAGACCTGCCGCACCGAGTTCACGGTTACGCGGAATGCGGTCGGCGGCGCGTTCCTGCCCGGCCAGGAGAGCGACCTGGGCATCGGCAACCGGCTGACGCTGCTGGATGATCAGGTGCTCGGGAACCTGGCCGACATCCAGCTCCGCAACGGCCTGCCGCCGTCCGGCTCACTGGTGTCCGGCGATTTCACCGTGGAGATGGAAACCGGCACCGGCAAAACCTACGTCTACCTGCGCACGGTCTTTGAGCTGAACCGGGTATACGGCTTCACGAAGTTCGTGATCGTGGTGCCATCGGTGGCGATCCGGGAGGGCGTGTACAAATCGCTGCAGATGACCGAGGAGCATTTCCGCGGGCTCTATGCCGGCGTGCCCTTCGACTACTTCATCTACGACTCGACCAAGCTCGGCCAGGTGCGCAACTTCGCCACCAGCTCGCAGATTCAGGTCATGGTGGTCACCGTCGGCGCCATCAACAAGAAGGACGTGAACAATCTCTACAAGGACAGCGAGAAGACGGGCGGCGAGAAACCCATCGACCTGATCAAGGCGACGCGGCCCATCCTCATTGTGGACGAACCGCAGAGCGTCGACGGGGGTCTGTCCGGGGCTGGCAAGACGGCGCTCGGCGCCATGAACCCGCTCTGCACCCTGCGGTACTCGGCGACGCACGTGGACAAGCACCACATGGTGTACCGCCTGCACGCGGTGGATGCCTACGAGAAGCGGCTGGTCAAGCAGATTGAGGTCGACTCGGGCGTGGTGGAGGACGCCTTCAACCGGCCCTATGTGCGGTTGTTGGCCGTGACCAACAAACGGAACGTCATCTCCGCACGGCTCGAACTCGACCTGCAGACTGCCGGCGGCGTGCGCCGACAGGAGGTCACGGTGCAGGACGGCGATAACCTAGAGCTGACCACCCAGCGCCCCGTCTACCACGACTGCCGCATCGGCGAGATCCGGGTCGGCAAGGATAGCGAGTATGTCGAGTTGCGCGTGCCCGGCAGCGAGCACTTCCTGAAGCCTGGTGAAGCCTGGGGCGATATGGACCACCTGGCCGTCCAGCGCGAGATGATCCGCCGCACCATCAGAGAACACCTCAACAAGGAGCTGCGCCTGCGCCCGCAGGGCATCAAGGTGCTGTCGCTGTTCTTCATCGACGAGGTGGCCCGCTACCGCCAGTATGACGCCGACGGCAACCCGCTGAAGGGCGACTATGCCCGCATCTTCGAGGAGGAGTACGGGCGGGCGGCGGCACGGCCGGAGTACACCACGCTGTTCAAGGACGTCGACCTGTCACACGCGGCCGAGGATGTGCACGGCGGCTATTTCTCGATCGACCGCAGGAAGGTCGGGGCCAAGACGGTCGAGGTGCTCAAGGACACCAGGGGCAACACCCAGGCCGACGACGACACGTACAGTCTGATCATGCGTGACAAGGAGAAGCTGCTCTCGCTGGAGACGCCGCTCAAGTTCATCTTCTCACACTCCGCCCTGCGCGAAGGCTGGGATAACCCCAACGTCTTCCAGATCTGCGCCCTCCGTGACCTCCGCAGCGAGCGCGAGCGACGGCAGACCATCGGCCGCGGCCTGCGCCTGTGTGTGAACCAGGAAGGCCAGCGGCTGCGGGGCTTCGAGGTGAACCGGCTCACCGTGATCGCCACCGAGCGCTTCGAGGACTTCGCGGAAGGCCTGCAGAAGGAGATCGAGGCCGACACCGGCATCCGCTTCGGTGTGGTGGAAGAGCACCAGTTTGCGGCGGTCACCGTGACCGGCGCCGACGGCAAGGCCGCACCGCTGGGCTTTGAGCAGTCCAAGGTGCTGTGGGAGTACCTGAAGGCGCAGCACCTGGTCGACGCCAAGGGCAGGGTCCAGGACGCACTGCGGACGGCCCTCAAAGACCGGACCCTGGTCCTGCCGGCACCCTTCATGCCGCAGCTTGCCCAGATCCATGAGATTCTGCGGAAAGCCGCTGGCCGACTGGAGATCAAGAACGCGAACGAGCGTTGTCAGGTGCGCCCGCGCCAAGCGGTCCTGCACAGCCCCGAGTTCAAGGCCCTGTGGGACCGCATCAAGCACAAGACTACGTACCGCGTGCAGTTCGACAACGAGAAGCTGATTGAGAGCTGTACGCTGGCCCTGCGTGACGCCCCGCCCATCGCCAAGACGCGGCTGCAATGGCGCAAAGCTGACCTCGCCATCGGCAAGGCCGGGGTCGAAGCGACGGAGCGCGAGGGGGCTGCCACCATCGTGCTGGACGAAGCCGGCATCGAATTGCCCGACCTGCTCACCGAGATGCAGGACCGCACCCAACTGACCCGCCGCAGCCTCTACCGCATACTGACGGGCAGCTTGCGGCTCGAGGATTTCAGGCGCAACCCTCAGCAGTTCATCGAGCTGGCCGCCGAGGCCGTCAACCGCTGCAAACGCCTGGCCCTGGTCGACGGCATCAAGTACCAGCGCCTGGGCGACGAACAGTACTACGCGCAGGAGTTGTTCGAGCAGGAGGAGCTGACCGGCTACCTGAAGAACCTGATGGACGCCGGCAAGTCGATCCACGAGAAGGTGGTGTTCGACTCCGAGACGGAGGCCGCCTTTGCCGACGCGATGGAGAAGAACCTGGCCATTAAGGTCTACGCTAAGTTGCCGGGCTGGTTCCGGGTAAACACCCCGCTGGGAACCTACAACCCGGACTGGGCAGTGCTCGTCGAGCAGGGTGGGGGTGAACGGCTCTATTTCGTAGTTGAGACCAAGAGTGGCCTGTATACCGACGACCTAGGCGACCGCGAGAGCGCCAAGATCGAGTGCGGCAAAGCCCACTTCAGGGCGCTGGAGGTCGGCGAGGCCCCGGCGCAGTACGTCGTCGCACGCTCCGTGATTGACGTACTCTCCCACGCCTGAGTGCGAGCTGCGACCGCCATCACCCAATGGACGCCCCCCGCCGCCGTACCCATGGCCGAAGGCCGATGGTCGGCGCGCGGTCGGGAGGACGCCACCGCCCGCCGAGGTCAGGGCATGACGAACTCATGCTCCGGGTGCTTGACCGTGAGTACCGGGCAGGGCGCCTTGCGCACCACCTTCTCGGCCACGCTGCCCAGCAGGGCATGGGCCAGTCCCGTGCGGCCGTGCGTGCCCATCACGATGAGATCGACCCCGTGTGTCCTGGCCATCTCGACGATGCGTGGGAAGGGGTTGCCCTCTGCCAGCAGCCACTCCGTCTGCGGCAGCTCGCGGCGCACCGCCTCCGTGATCGCAGTCAGGTTCTGGACGCAGGCTTCCTTCTGCCGTTCCAGGATGTCGACGGGCAGGACAACCTCCGGGGCGAGGTAGCTCATGGGCAGCTCAACGACATGCAGGAGAAGCAGCTTCGCATCGTGCGCCTGGGCAAAAGCCCTGGCGTAGAGCAGAGCATGCTCGGAATTCTCCGAGAAATCCAAGGGACAGAGGATCGTGCGAATCTCGATTTTCATGTTCATCTCCCGATGGTCGACCCAGTACAGACCGAACGCCGCCCGCCGCCACCGACCGGCATCGGCAGAGCGGTTCCCGTACCCGCTTGGACACGGCCACCTTCGATTGGGTCCCCACCGTCGGCAACCAGGATAGGCAGGGCAACCTCGGCAGCCGCCAGCGCCCGCTGGCATTCCTACGATAGCACGCTTGACAGGGGTGCGGCAGGCCTCTAGGCTGTGGCACAGTCGGCGCCATGCTATGAACCGCAATGAGGGCAACCCGATGCTGCGGATTGAGCCACTCGATCACGAAGCTGCGGCGGTACGGGAGCGCCTCTTCGCGTTCCTGGCGCCCCACGAGTCCTATGGCCTGTTCATCCTGGGCAACCTGAACACGCGGTTCCCCGGCACGCATCTCTACGCCGCCGTGGAGGGTGAACGCTGGCTGGGCGTGGCCGGCTACTACGACGGCCCGCGCAGCCTTATTCCGTTCACCCTGGATGCGGCGGTCGCCACGGCGCTGGCGGAACAGGTCCTGGCGGTCCATCCGACCCCGGAGTGGCTGCTGGGGGCGGCCTTTGCCGCTGAACCCGCTCTGGCCGTTCTCGTCCAACGCGGCTTCACGGTGCTCAACCACCCACGGCACGTGTTCATGGAGGCGCCCTTGGGGCAGACATTGGCGCTACCGCGGAGTCCGCACGAGGAGCACGTCCGCCTCATGCGGCCTGGCGATGGGGAGTCCGTAGCGAGGCTGTTGCGGGTGTTGCGCGACCCCACCAACCAGGCCTCGGTGACCCTCGAAGAGAGCGCTCGTGCCGAAGCTAACCCCCTGCGCGTGGTGCTCGAGGTGGACGGCCGCATCGTCGCCACCGCGGGGACGAATGGCATCGGCATCCGGGCGTTCCAGATCCTGGGGGTGGTGACTGACCCGGCGTACCGTCGACGGGGTTTTGCCCGGGCGGTCTGTACGGCCCTGATCCGACGCCTGCACGAGCAGGGCGCCCGGCACAGCGTGCTGTTCACCGACGTCACCAACCTCGCCGCCCAGCGCTGCTACGCGGAGATCGGCTTCCATTCCACCGGCGACTTCACGGTGGCCAAGCTCGCCCGGCAAAGCTGAAGCCGACTCGAGCATGCGTCCGGCGCCAGCGCAGCCGCGGCGTAAGCAGTGGTGCGAGACCTGCTATGCTTATGAGTATCGTCTCCCACGGAGTGATGTGCTTGGGGTCGACGCCGTGCTCGCGGCAGACGCGCACGGAGTCGCTGCAGTACTCGGTTCGCGAACGGGGGAACCACTCCGCCTGCCCGGTGGTTCGGCGCTGCTGCAACAGCAGACTGAAGTTGGTCACATAGTCCCAGACGTACAGCCGGTTGGTCAGTTTGGACCCGTTTCGGAGGTCCGCCGCAAAGGCCCGGTTGGCCTCATGCTCAAGAGGCTGCAAGAACGAACATTCGAGGCTGCATCCTCCAGGAAGGCGTACCCCGCGTAGAGAGTCCCACGCCGGGCGCTGCGGGCTCCCGTCAGGACTAGGTTGCGGCCGAGGCTACGGATCAGGATGCCCTCCTGGCCCAGCGCCGCAATCTCCGCCGGTCGGAGTTGCATCAGCAGCGCCAACGATATATTCTTATTGGTAGATATCATAGGAGCCCTACCATGACGACCGCAGCGGTGTTCAAGTCCGGGCGCAGCCAGGCGATCCGCTTGCCCAAGAAGTACCGCTTCAACTGCCGGGAGGTCTACGTCCAGCCAACCCCGGATGGCCTGCTGCTGACGGCAAAGGACCCGTGGGACCTGTTTGCCGAGGGCGTGGCTGAGTTGTCCGAGGACTTCATGGCCACGCGGGTTCAGCCGCCGCTGGAATCCAGAGGATTCTGACCATGGCTGCCGCCACCTTCATGCTCGACACCGACACCCTGGTCTTCGTCGTCCGCGGGCTCAGGCAGCAGCAGCGTGCTCATGCCAGCCGGGCGGAGCGTATCCTGGCGCGCATCCGCAGTGCGCAGGCTGCCGGCGCGGCAGTGGGCGTCAGCGCCGTGACCGTCTCGGAACTCGAATATGGCACCTGCCGGTCGGCGCAGCCCGTGACCGAGCGGCGCGCCGTAGCCAAGATCCTGGCTCCGTTCGAGCTCTTCGACTATGATGCGGTGTCCGCACCCCGGCATTACGGCGAGATCCGAGCCCACCTGGAAGCCGCGGGTGTGCCCATCGGCGCCATGGACCTCCTCATCGCCGCCCACGCCCGCGCTCTCGGCGCCACCCTGGTGACCCACAACACCGCCGAATTCACCCGCATCGAGGGCCTGCGCTGCGAGAACTGGACGGAGCCGGCGGCACGGGCCAAGCCGACCTGACCCTGGGGCAATTCGGCACGACCGGCGACGGGCCAGGGACACCCCAAGTCGTCTGCGAGTTCAAGGACATCGAGTCGGGCCTCGATGCGCCGCAGAACCGCAAGGGCAACTACCGCAGCCCCGTCCGGTAGTGCTTCGACTACCTGCGCGAGTTGCGCACCAGCCTGAGTGGTAATGAGTCCGTCGAACCTCCGTATCAACGGCGGGCAGTTCGAGGCCCTTCCAGAACTCGAGGGCCTCCATGTCCTCGCCAGCGTCTTCTGTGTGGCAAGGCACGGCCAGGGCAACGCCGTGACCGAGAGACAACTGGACGCCTTGGTCTGCTCTCTGTACGGTTGAAGATCCTGCCTTTCGACGCCGGAACGGGCTACCCCATCTGCCTGGATGGCGCCCGCGCCTGCCCGCCGGAGGACTGCGGGGGAGTGCCCGGCTACCAATCGGTGATCAAGGCGCTCAGCAAACCCACCGCCGACAACGCCGAGTGGCGCGAGTGGATTGGTAAGTACGACCCCGAGGCCTTCGCTGCCGAGGTCGTGAACCGGCTCTGGGAAGATTGGCGGCAACCGAAGCGCAGGTGACGCCAGGCCGTGCCCGGCGTATCCGTGGAGAGGTGCCTGGCCTCAGGCGCTGGCCGCGAGCCGCGGCCGGTCCATTTCCCTGGAGAGGCGCCTGGCCTCAGGCGCTGGCCGCGAGCCGCGGCCGGTCCATTTCCCTGGAGAGGCGCCTGGCCTCAGGCGCGGCGGTGGAGCCCACCGCATCTCCACCGTATTCCCTTGGAGAGGCGCCTGGCCTCAGGCGCGGCGGTGGAGCCCACCGCATTTCCACCGGAAATCAGGAGCCGGCTACCACGCTCCCTGCGTCATTCCCGCGGCAGGCGCCGGACGCAGCTGTCCTGCAGGACGCCGCTGCCGTCCCGGCCGCCACAGCAGTAGGCCAGCAGGATGGCCTCCGCCGTGAAGTGCAGCGCGATGTAGCAAAAGCCCCGCGCCGGGTCGTCTTCAAGCACCTGCGCCCGCTCCCAGGTAGCGCCCTCGTCCCGGCTCCAGGCGATGACCAGCGGGGTGCGGCCCCAGGAGCTCTTCTCCGCTTCGGGCAACCCCCAGCGGCCGCTGCGGTCATTCCACACCGCCACCAGCTCGCCACTGACGGGATCGCGCTTCATGGATAGCGGAGACGCTGGGGCGTGGAAGGCGCTGGCCTCGGGCCAGGTCCAGCTCAGTCCACGGTTGCTGGAGAAGCTCTGCCACTGCCGACCGGTGTCGGTACGGAACCAGGCCCAGAGGCGGCCGTCGGCCAGTTCCACCACGCCGGGTTCCTGCATGCCGGTGCCGCTACGCACGGGCAGCAGCACCGACTCCGGCGCCTCGAACCAAGACTTGCCCTGGTCGTCGCTGAGGTAGAATACCGCGAGCGCCCGCGCATCCTGGCTGATGACGGAGTCGCCCATGGCGAAACCGCCCTGGCGAGTGCATTGCGGCCGGTGATAGGCCGCGGGCAATACCAGCCGACCGCTGCGCAGGGCCACGACCCGGTCATTGTTCAGCACGAAGTAGCCCTGCACCGCAATGCAGCGCGAGGGCGCGGACCAGGTCTCGCCCTCGTCCGGCGAGGTGCGCAGGAACGGGATGCAGGCATTGACGCCGTCCTTGCGCAGGTTGAACAGCGCCAGGCCGCCATCGGCCAGGCGCAGCAGGCTGACACTCATGACGTTGAGCGCACCGTCGTTCGGGACCAGCATCTGATCCGCGGTGGACCAGGTGCGCCCGCCGTCGACGGAGGTGCGCCCCACGATGTCGGCCGTCGCGTGATCGTCCCAACTCTCGCCCCGGTAGCGAGTATAGGCGTAGAGGATACGGCCATCGCGCAAGTCGATGAAAGCGCCCTCGGAGTTGCGGGGATTCCCGGGGCCATGGTTCAAGGTGGCCACGATGGGTGCGGTCGCGGTGCTCATGCTGTGGTCTCCCTCACGCCTCGGGGCCGCCTTCTGCGCCCGCCGGCAGCCCGTTGGCACTAGCTCCCGACGGCACCCGTCGCGCGCCGCGGCCGCTTGGCATAGAACTGCGGCAGGAGGTCGCGGGAGGCCGCCAGCAGCTCGTCGAGCATGGCCTCGGCCTGGTCGGGCAAGATCGCCATCTCGTCCAGCATGAGCGCCTGGAGAGCCAGGTTACGGTCGCCCTTTACCGCTGCGTCCGCCACGAATTCGTGCCAGGCGAAGCGCTTCTCCAGGATGCCTTTGAGATGCAGGGGCGCCTCGCCCATCTGCAGGCCGCGCAGGCCACAGGAGTCGGTGACCGCCTCGACCTCGACTTCGGCCGTGGACGGCAGGTTGGGTATGCAGCCCTGGTTGGCGAGATTGGCGACACAGACCTGCCGCCGCCCGCTGGAGATGGCGCCCAGGATGTTGGCGATGCCTTCGCCGGTGAGGGTGTCGGAGACCTGTGTCCGCGGCTGGGTCGCATCGAGCAGGCGCTGATACTCCTGGAAGAAGAGGCGGCTGACCTCGGGCGATACGGGCTCCGGTCCGCTGAGCGCCGACGGCGTGACCGGGAAGTGCTCCCGGGCTTCCTTGGCCAGGTGCGCCGGCAGGTCGTCCAGCCCGCGTTTCATCTGCGCCAGGAAAGGGTAGAACTCCACGATGTGATCGTCGGGGGTGTAGAGGATACGGTGGCCGTAAATCTCGGCAAGTTTCGCGCTGATGGGAGCGCGTTCGGGGACGGTCCGGGCCGCCAGGCGGCGGCGCAACTCGGGGGTGAGGTCCTGGCCTTTGGAGGCGAGACGCGTGACCCAATAGTAGTGGTTGGTGCCGATCCAGACACAATCGAGATCGTGCGGCGGCAGCTCCAGGATACGAGCCAGTTCGACAATGCCGCCCTGCACCCCATGGCAGACCCCCACAATCTTGATGCTGCTGTACTTGCGCAGGGCCCGGCAGAGGATGGCCATGGGGTTGGAGTGGTTGAACAGGATCGCGTTCGGGCAGCGCTTTTCCATCTCCCGGCAGATGGCGATGTAGGCCGGAATCGAGCGAAAGGCCATCATCATGGCCCCCGGACCGCCGGTGTCCGCGATAATCTGCTGAATGCCATACTTGGCGCCGATCAGCACGTCGGCATTGTGGTAGTACGAGGCGTAGACATTGCGGGTGATGCCGGCGCCGCTGCCACCGATGGAGGTCAGGGCGAAGTCGGCGCCATCCACCGCGTCGGCCAGGCCGCTGGCGACGCGGACCGTGACGCCGGTGCCGGCGGCTTCGGCCAGGCGTCGGCCCATGGCCATCATCCGCCGGGCCTTCTCCTTCACCAGGTCGTAAAGCACGAGTTCCGCGCCCGCCAACTCCGCGCTCACCACCAGGTCGGCAATGGCCCGCGGGAAGTAAAGGCTGCCGGCGCCCAGACAAGCAATCTTCTTTGCTGCCATACGGTCACCTTGTTTAGAGGGCGGCCAGGACGATGGGCTGCTTCTGCGCCAGCGAGCGCTCGACCGCTTCCATGACCGCCTGGACTTCGAGGGACTCCTCCAGCGGCACCGGCAGCACTCCGGTATCCAGCCAGCGCTTGATCTCGATGAGAAGATTGTAGTAGAGCACGTCGCCGCGGTTGTCGAAGTACAGCACCTCACCGCCGGCCTGCACGCGACCGCCGTAGGTGTAGCTGCCACGGCTGTACTCGGCCACCGCGCGTCGGCCGTTCGGGTAGGTGACCACAGCGACCACGCCGGCGGGGTCTTCAACCGCCGTGACCGACACAGCCCCGACGCCCATGGCGGTGACCAGCATCTCGGTGACGTGACAGCCGTACCAGACCACATCGCTGCCCGCGGCCGCCTTCCCCAGGGCGCCAAAGACGTTGCAGAAGGTCGGCGGCGCGGTCATCTGCTTGCGGGCGGCAACCAGCTTGCGGACATAGCGCAGCGAAGACGAACTCCAGACCTTCGTCTGCTTGGCCTGGGCCAACTCCACGATCTGCCGACCGTCGGCAAGATCGGCGGCAAGAGGCTTATCCATGAAGATCGGCAGCCCCAGTCCCGCGACCTGACGGAAGAACGACAGGTGCAGAGCCGGGTCGTTAATCTCCAGGAAAAGAGCATCCATGCCCTGTGCCAACTCGGCCACCGTCGACTTCATGACCACCCCGAGCGCCTCCATCTGGGCCTGACGCTCATTCTGCCCTTTCTCGTCCTGAAACGGCGACGGGAAGCGCATGGCGTGGACGATCCGCATGCCCTCGATCTTCTGCTCAGGCGGCGTACCCGTGCCCTGCAGGAGGGTGGTGAAGGCGACCGTGTGACTGGTGTCCATTCCGATGATGCCAATCTTGAGCTCTCGTGCCATGGATGTCCCTCCGTGCGCTGCAAGCCGTGAAACGTCTGGTCCCGGAAACCGTTGTCGCGGCCGGGAGTCTGAGGAAGTATACCCACCCCGATGGGCTTGGCAATGAGGCGGCGGCAGATTTGCGTCCCGGCGCTCACAACGGGACTGTCCGACCAAGCCCAGTGGTGGTATGTTGAAGGAGTGAATAACGTGCCTATGCAACGGTTTCAGTGGGAGGATAGCCTCCTGACGGGCGTCGTTTTGATCGATGCGCAACACCAGGAATACTTCCGCCGGGTCAACCAGGCCCTGGCCAGCGCCGAGGCTGCGCGCGAGGCTGGGTTTATGCCGGAGTTGCTGTTTGTGCAGGTGTACGCCCTCGATCACTTCGACGCCGAACAGAAGGTGATGACCTTTCACGAATACCCCGCCTATGAGGCCCACCTGGCCCAGCATCAGACCTTCGCTTCCCGCCTTGACGCGCTGTCGGAGGCGCTGGCGTCAGAGGGCTTCCGACCGGATGTCGGGCAGCGGCTGAACGCCCTCCTGGTCGAGTGGTTCGTGCGCCATATCCGAACCGAGGACCAGAGGCTGGGAAAGTACCTGAAGAACAGGTTGTAGGCCCGTGCTGCGCGGACGCGGGAGGCGGGTCGCAGCGGGCAAGACGGTAAGGGAGAGCGCCATGATTCGCATCGAGGATCCCATCCACGGCGCCGTGCTCAACCATCGGCACGGCCGCCAAGATCAGCACAGCCTGACCGTCCGGGTCAAGGGCCGGGCACCGCTGGGCGCCCGGGTTCTGGTGAACGGCTGCGAGGCAACCCGTGCCGGGGACACCTTCGCGGCAGAGGTGCGCTTGACCGAGGCGTGGACCGACCTCACCGCTACCTCGCAGAGCCCATCTGGCGCCGCGACGCATACGGTCCGCGTGCTCTGGGACCGCTGGTCGCGCCCGCGCTACCGCTTCAGCATCGACGACAACAGCTTCTTTCTGCGTGATCTCGCCCGCAACCGCCCCGCCTCGCTGTTTGACTGTTTCTACCTCGATGGGCTACGCCGACTGCACCGCGAGTACGGCGCCAAGTTCACCGTCAACGTCTTCCAGACCACGCCGGAGAGCGACTTTTCACTGACCGATTTCCCCGCTCTCTACCAGAGCGAGTGGCGCGAGCATGGCAGTTGGCTGAAGCTGGCCTTCCACGCCTTCTCGGAGTTTCCCGACCGGCCCTACGAATACGCCGCGCCGACCCGTCTGGCGCACGACCTCGACCTGGTGGCCGGCGAGATTCGGCGCTTTGCCGGTGAGGAAGCCTACGCCCTGCCGACCGTGCTGCACTGGGGCATGTGCCCACCCGCCTGCCTGCCGGTCCTGCACGAGCGCGGGGTCCGCGCCCTCAGCGGCATGTTCCGCGCCAGCTCCAACGGCCGCTACGACGTGAACTACAACCTTGACGCTGTACGCAGCGAGTACCTCGGACACCACGACGCCCTGGTGGATCTGGAGTCAGGCATCACGTTCAGCCTGATCGACATCATCTGCAACAATACGAAACTGGCTGACACGGTCGCCAAACTCGCGGCCCTGGCGGCGGCCCCGGACACGGCCGAGATCATGGACCTGTTCACCCACGAACAGTACTTCTGGCCCTTCTACCGCAACTATGTGCCAGACCACTTTGAACGGCTTGAGGCCGCCATCCGCTTCGTCACCGAAGCGGGCTATGAGCCGGTATTCTTTCACGAGGGCTTCCTGGGCGGCCGTGCCCCCGTCGGCGCGACCGCGTAAGGGCCAGTCCGCGCGGCAAGGAGAGCGCCATGGGGCCAAGTCTCCGCCTGCCTCCGCCTGCCGACAGATCGGGTGGATCGGGGGTAGCCTGCTCGCCATAGGAGAGCCCTGGCCCGCCCCCACTCGCCGCCCGCCGCGGCGGCCCGGCGGCTGGTGGAGTGCGCGCGGCAGAGAGCCGTACATGCGGCTCGTCGACGCCGCTTTGGCCGACACGCATGGCCCTGTCCACGGGCTCCAGCCCAAGCGGTGAGGCGAACCCGGTCCGTACGCCACACCCGCTGGCACTCCGTGTTCACGGCTCCATTCTCAGGGCCTCGCCAGGGCTTCATGCACAACGGATATTGCGGACATTCCACTAGAGGCGCTATGGTATGATGTCCTTGCGAAACCCTCGGCTCACCAGCTTCGCGGGGTTCTGCAAGGGCCTCGTACGTGTTCGTGGCGCCTGCGGGAGCGGCGTGCCCGCCCCACGCCCGCGAAAAGGACGGGACCATGGGACTCTTCGACAACACTCGCGGCCAGTTCATCGATGTGATCGAGTGGGTCGACTCGAGTCGGGAGACGTTGGTCTGGCGTCAGGGCCTGCAGGGGTGGACTCCGGCAGGCCTAGGTGCCGACGCTGCTGCTGCTTGGCCAGGTTCCGCCGCTGAGCCTGCCGCCGCCCTTGCCAGCGGTCGCGCCGTAAACCAGGAGCAGGTGCCGCCATGAGCACCGTGGGGCAGACCAGAGGAACCACACCAGCGCGCCTTTCCGGGGGCAGCGGCTACGCCGTCATCAGCGCCGACGAGCGGGGGCGCGTGACGCTGCTCAACCCCGAAGCAGAGGAGCTCACCGGCTGGACCGAGAACGACGCTCGAGGCAAACCGCTGCGCGAGATCTTTCACCTCATCAATGCTCTGACCGGAACGCTTTGCGAGGACTTGGCGGCGCGCGTGCTGAGCAGCGGCGGCGCCATCGGTTTGGCGGCAGATGGGGTGCTGATCACGCGGGGCGGGGCGGAATGCCGGGTCACGGGTAAAGCGTGCCCCATGCGCGACGCTGCCGGCCGGATCACGGGCATGGTGCTGCTCTGCCGCGACGCGGATCAGGCCAGCCGAGCGCAGGCCGCGCTTCGGGAGAGCGAAGCGCTGACCCGCAGCATCAGCAGTCATCTGCAGTCCGGCATGATCTACCGCTTGATCCGTCGGCCGGATGGTTCCCGGCGGTTCACCTACGTGAGCGGTTCGGTGCAACGTCTCTACGGCATCAGCCCCCAACAGGCCATCGAGGATGCCCATCTGATCTACCGTCGCGTCCACCCAGAGGACGTGGAACGGCTGGTGCGCGAAGAAGAAGAGGCGCACCGCACCATGACGACGTTGCGGACCGAAGTGAGAATGATGGACCCGTCAGGAGGCGTGCGCTGGTCATCTTTCGTCTCCAGCCCGCGCCTGCAGGACGATGGCACTACCTGCTGGGACGGCATCGAGCTCGACATCACCGAGCGTAAGCGGGCGGAGGCCGCGCTGCGCGAGAGCGAGGAGCGCTTTCGGGCGATCTTCAACGCCACCTTCCAGTTCACCGGTCTGATGACTCCCGAAGGCGTCATGGTCGAGGTGAACCAGGCCGCCCTGGATTTTGCCGGCGTGACCGCGGCAGAGGTCATCGGCAAACCCTTCTGGGATGCCCGCTGGTGGCGCGCTGACGCGGCGCGCGTACGGCAGTTGCGGGCGGCGATTGTCCACGCCGCAGGCGGCGAGTTCGTGCGCTACGAAGTACTGATTCAGGGCGCGGGGTCCACGACTGCCACGATCGACTTCTCCATCAAACCGATCGTCGGTTTGGATGGCACGGTGAAGCTGCTGGTGCCGGAGGGTCGGGACATCTCGGACCGTAAGCGGGCGGAAGAGGAAAAACTGAAACTGCAGGAAGAGCTGGCCCAGGCCCGCAAGATGGAGTCCATCGGGCAACTCGCGGGTGGCGTCGCCCACGATTTCAACAACATGCTTGCGGTCATCCTCGGCAATACCGCGATGGCCTTGGAGAGGGGTGACCTCGCGCCCGCGCTTCGGGCCGAGCTTGAGTCTATCCGCACGGCGGCGGAGCACTCAGCCGGCCTGACCCGACAACTGCTGGCCTTTGCCCGCAAACAGACAGTTGTCCCCCGGGTACTCAACCTGAATGAGACCGTGGCCGGAATGCTCAGGATGCTGCGGCAGCTCATCGGCGAAGACATTGATCTGGTCTGGAGTCCGGCCGCCAGCGCCGGGATGGTGCTGATGGACTCGGTCCAGCTCGACCAGCTCCTGACGAATCTGCTGATCAATGCCCGTGACGCCATCGGCGGCGCTGGAATGATCACGATCGAGACCAAGAACGTGGTCCTGGATGAGGCCTACTGCGCGGACCACCCCGGTGCGCTGTGCGGTGAGTATGTGCTGCTGGCGGTCAGCGACAACGGCTGCGGCATGGACAACGAGACCCTGGCAAGGCTCTTCGAGCCCTTCTTCACCACCAAGGAACTGGGCCGGGGAACCGGCCTCGGCCTGGCCACGGTATACGGTATCGTCAAGCAGAACCATGGGTTCGTCAACGCCTACAGTGAGGTGGGCAAGGGAACCACCTTCAGCATTTACCTGCCGCGCTCTGCGGGCGTTGTGCGCGAGGCGGGCACGAATCCTCCCGCAGCGGCCGCTACCAGCGGCGGGCACGAAACCATCCTCTTGGTCGAGGATGATCAGGCCATCCTCGAGTTGGCCGAAAGGATGCTCGGCAAACTGGGCTACACCGTGCTCGCCGCCAGCACCGCGGACGCGGCGCTGCGTCTGGCGGCGGAACACCCCGAACCGATTCACCTGCTGATCACCGACGTGGTCATGCCAGTCATGAACGGCCGGGTGCTGGCCGAGCGCCTGCTGCAGCTTCAGCCGCACGTGAAGCGCTTGTTCATGTCGGGCTACACGGCCAATGTCGTCGCCAGCCACGGAGTGCTGGAAGAGGGCCTGCACTTCATCCAAAAGCCGTTCTCCAAGCAGGAACTGGACGCGAAGGTGAGAGAAGCGCTGGAGAACAAGTAAGGCTCTTGCAGAACCCCGCGTCTGGCCTTGGAGCCCGCGCTGCCCAGCCCGTTCCGGGCGGGTTCGCGGTATCCCCTGTGGCCCTGGAGCCCGCGCTGCCCAGCCCGTTCCGACTAGCGCTGCAGGCGCAGCACTGCCACGTCCTCCGCCGCCAGGCGGAAAGAGGCCGTGGCACTGGTTTCGTCCCGTGCCACCTTCGCCTCGGCGCCGCTGACCAGGTCCGTCGCCCCGGTCACCCCTGGCAACAGGAGGCGCACGACGACGTCCGCCGTCTCGCCACCATCATTAAAGACGGTCAAGTAACTGTCGCCAAAACGCTCGACCAGAACCGTGGCGAGGTTGGCGCGCGCCAGGGTCACCGGCTGCCAGCCGGCCTCCGCCACGCGCTTGCACAGCGGTCCGTACTTGCGGAACAACGGGCGGTCGCGGTTATACAGCTCTGGCCGTGAGAAGTAGTGCCCGGAGGAGGCGTCAGCGCTGAAGAAGCCGGGGAACATGCCGTAAGCCAGGCTGCGCTTCATGTACTTCTCGACCTTCTCGAAGGGGAACTTATCGAAGTCGGTGTTTTGCAGGAAACAGAAGGGCTTCGGCCCGCACAGGGCGCGCCGATAGAGCAGGTCGCGGTGCGCCATGGGGCTCCACTCGCCGCCGTGGTTCCAGTCGGTCTCGGTGCCCATGACATCGAGATAGGGGGCCAGGAACCAGATGCGGCTGGGGGTGGAGTTGGCCATCATCAGCTTACCCATGCCGTGCATCTCCTCGGCCAGGGCGCGGACGTAGTCGGCGGCAATCAGCCCGCGAAACAGCGCTGGTTGGCGCGACTCGAGGCCGAAGGTCGGCGGGGTACGGGCCGCGGCAAAGTGGTCCCGGCGGTAGTTCAGTTCGGCGGTGACGTAGCCCTCGCTGGAGTCGACGTACTCGCCGTCGAGATCGCCCCGGCGCTCCGGCCCGTAGAGGCTCTGCTTAAGACCGTCGTTCCACTTCAGCGTGAAGTCGGTAACCTCCGCCGCAATCCCCGGCATTGAGTTCATGCTCCAGACGGCGCCGTTGCACCAGGGTGTCCGCTGAAATTGCGCCACAAACTGCCCCTTTTCGTCGTGATAGCCACTGCTGAGCAGAGCCCGAGCGTGCCGCCCGTTGGCCGAGGTGGGCTCCTCCGCCGCATACCGCCGCACCATGCCCATGGCGCCGTCCAGCGTCCACGGCACCTCTGTCGGCATCTTCATCCACCAGGTCAGCGGCTCGGTGTAACGGAAGGTGAGGATCCCGTGCGCATCGTCCCAGGCGGTCTCGTCATTGCCCTCCTTGAACGCGAAACCGAAGTCCTCCCAGCCCTGAACTGTGCTGATCTTGGCGAACGGCATCCACTGCCCCTGTTCCGGAGTACGGCTGCGAAAGGCCTCCGGAAAGATGCGGTAGAGGGCCGCCAGAGCGCCTCGGAAGCCCCATTCGCCGTCGAACTCATAGGAGCAGAACCGGAGGGTCACCGCGGGCCGTTCCGGCGTCAGCGCCACATCGCAGGCCAGGAACAGCTCCTGCGTCCCGGCGTTGTAGCAGAGGCGCGCGAACACCGGCGTGAACAGGTCCACCGCCAGAGCCACACCGCGCTTGCCAGCCGCCACGGCGCCCAAAGGATACGGACTCAGGCGACCATTGGCGCCGGCCTCGAAACGGGTGGTGGCGGCATATTCCCGCAGGCCTTGGACGAGCTCGGCGCCGCGGGGGTCGGCCAGCCAACTCCATGCCCCCGGCGGCAGCCGCACAGCGTAGTACAACGTGATGGCGCGATCGCGGCCACTCAGGTCGCGCACCTCCGCCTGCACAAACGCGGCCCCGTTCGCGCTGGAGTCCTGGCGGCTGAGTTGCAGTCCGGCGGCCTGCCCCCGGTCGAACGCCAGAAAGTCGCCGTCCGCAGCCACGTCCCGGACCTGGAAGCCACTCTCGGCTGGAGGCTGGACCAGGCGCACCGGGACACCGTCGAAGGTCAACGCCCCCGCGGGAGCCTCGAGCTGCCGCAGCGTGACCTCCTTGAACCACGCCTTGCCCCCGTGGCGACGCAACAGCACGTAGACGCTCACCGAGCGCAGCGGCTTCTCAGGCACGTACAGAACCTGGCGCTTCTCCCAGTCGTGCGTTCCCGTGGTGAACGACGAAACCTCGCCCCACCGGGGTTCGCCGTCGCTGCAGACCATGTCGAGGTACAGCGAGTAGTCTCTATCGCGCTCGCCGGTGACGCCCTCGGCCCGGCTCCAGGCGACCGCCAGGATGGGCGTCGGCTGGGTCTGGTTGAGCATGATGGTCTGTCCGGCGCCGCGCTGCACCACGGCATCGGCCCCATTGTCGCAGACGATGAGGCCGTTGGCGGTCTCGAAGCCCTGCTCCCACGCCTTCCAGGCCTCGGCCTGGAGCAGGTTGGTTCCCGTCGTCTCGTCCGCGAGACGCTGCTTGACCAGAATCCCGGACTGGGCCATGAGGCCGCCTGTCGTCAGCCCCACCAGCACTGCCGCCAAAACCTGTCGCATAGCCACTCCTTCGCACTACACCCGGCTCAGCGCGGTGCCCCGTCCGCTGTCGCCGTTAGTTGAAACTCCGCTCGGTCTAGCCATCATCCGCGGCGCCCTGGAGCCCGCGATGCCCAGCCCGTTCCGGGCAGGTTCGCGGTATCCCCTTGCCGCCCTGGAGCCCGCGATGCCCAGCCCGTTCCGGGCGGGTTCGCGGTATCTCCTTGCCGCCCTGGAGCCCGCGATGCCCAGCCCGTTCCGGGCAGGTTCGCGGTATCCCCTTGCCGCCCTAAAGCCCGCGATGCCCAGCCCGTTCCGGGC